>CAMAQI010000008.1 GCA_945860255.1 Methylacidiphilum caldifontis | reverse complement strand
CAAGATTGTTTTATTGGTGCGGAAGAGAGTTTTCGCGAGTTTGGTTATCGGATTGTGATCCGAGATGATTTTACGAGCGTTGGCAGTAAGTTAAATATTGCAAAACGACTCTGGGAAGAGGGAATTCAAGGATTTGTTTTTTCTGGATTTGCCGAGCCGCGGATCCGTCAATGGGTGTTAGAGAACCGAATTCCAGCGATTGTTGTTGGCAATGCGACCCTCTACCAACAAGATTTACCCCGAGTTTGTTCCGATAATGTCGGGGGGGTTCAGCAAATGTTACGCTATTTAGTTTCCCAAGGACATTCTGAGATCGGCTGTTATGCCGTCGGCTTAGAAAAATTTCATGGAATGCAAGAGCGAGTGAGGAGTTTTGAGTTTGGGATTGAGGAGTTGGGGATGGTTCCGATTCGGGAGCTCATGTTTAGAGAGATTCACTTTCCCGGTATCGCTCGGAAAGCGGTTGAGAATTTTTTAAAAATGTCGATTCGACCAACAGCTATCTTATGCGCTTCTGATCGAGATGCCTTTGAGTTGATGCATGAACTCCGTGCCAGTGGGATTGAGGTTCCTCGACAGGTTTCGATTGTCGGATTTGAGAATAGCATGAATGCCTCTATTTCCGAGCCCCCCCTGACTTCGGTAGAAATTTTTGCGGTTGAAATGGGACGAGTTGCCGCATCATTTATGAGAAATGAGATTCAGACTCGTCAGATTCCCGTGAGTATCGTCTTGCCTGCGAAAGTCATTGTTCGTCAGTCGATTCATCCCAAGGGGATTGCGATTGCGAATTTAATCGCCGAAAGAGCTAAAAAAACCACCAGAATTCCGTTACCTGAGTTATTATGAAATTGACTAATTTGACACGAGCCAACGAAATTGGTGCAAATTCCTACTGGCTTGATTTTGGCGCGGATGGATCGGTTGTTTTAGATTCAGGAATGCATCCTCGAATCGAAGGCTATTCTGGGACGCCATTGATCGATTTGATCCCCAAAGAGAGTCTTAAGGCAATTTTTCTTACTCATGCCCACCATGATCATATGGGATCGATGCCGATTTTGATGCGCCATCAACCGCAAGCCCCTGTTTTTATGACCGAAGGGACTCATTTTTTAACGACCTCACTTTTACATAACTCCGTTGAGGTGATGTTCAAACAGAAAGCAGAAAAAGGAATTCCTGAATTTCCTCTTTATACTCATAAAGAGATTGATCGAGGGATCGATCGTTGGTGGACCTGTGCGATTGATCGACATTGGTCATTGGAAGGGCGACCCGCTCAGTCAGAAGAGCCTTTAACCTTTAAATTTCATGAGGCTGGCCATGTCTTAGGTTCATGTGCGGTTGAATTGATTCATCGGGGAAAACGAATTCTCTATACCGGAGATATTAATTTTAAAGATCAAACTTTGATGAAGGGGGCTCAACTTCCTGAAGAGGGAATTGACACCTTAATTATTGAGACGACTCGGGGAAACCATGTAAGTCCTCCCGGTTTTACAAGGGAGGGGGAGATTCTACGCTTAGCTCAAGGGATCGAAGAGACTTTTAAGAATGGGGGGGCGGTGATGATCCCTGCTTTTGCTTTAGGGAAAACCCAAGAACTTTTGACCTCTTTACATTGGCTGCAACGGCAAAATGTCATCCGTAAAGGGACGATTTATATCGGGGGCTTGGGTCGAATGTTAACGCTGACCTACGATAAACTTTGTGGACGAGTGCGCCGGAGTCATCCAAAGCTGGTGATGCTTGAGGAGATTAAGCACGAGATTATGGATGGAAGACGGCTCCAAGGCTTTCGCCCTCGTCCGGGAGATATCTATCTCATTTCTTCAGGGATGATGACCGAAAAAACACTTTCCAATACCCTTGCTCAACGGTTGATGGCGGATAAACGAAATAGTATTTTCTTTGTCGGCTATTGTGACCCCGATTCTCCCGCAGGAAGACTACTTGCGACTCCCAAAGGAGAGCGGGTCTGCATGGATCAATCGAAAGATGAAGATCAACCGGTCAATTGCCGGATTGATAAATTTGATATGACCGCTCATGCGCAACGAGAAGATATCTTGGATTACATCGTGCGCTTGAATCCTCGCGTTTGTCTTCTGGTTCACGGAGATCCATCGGCGAGTGCCTGGTTCCAGCAAGAACTCGCAGTGAAAAGACCGGAGATGCAGGTGATCTTACCTCCCTCTGGAAAAGCGATTGAGATTTAGGTTACTGAACCGAGTTGGTATTTTGCGGTTTGGGATCGGCTTTTTGCTTGAGGGTTTGCCGGACTTTTTCACCGAGTGTGTCGAACGCTATCACAACTCCTAACAGTAAAATGAGAACCGCAGAAAATTTTGACCAAGCGTAATACTCCTGAAAAGTGTGGAGTTGAACTCCAATTCCTCCCGCCCCAACATAGCCGATAATGGAGGCCGAACGAATATTATATTCAAACATCCAAAGAGCATGGCTTAAAAAGTGAATTTTTGCTTGAGGCCAAATTCCCCATTGAAAACATTGAATGGAATCGGCTCCCAATGCTTTTAAACTTTTTGCGGTATCGAGCTGAACAGATTCGATCGAATCACAGAAGAATTTTCCCAAATACCCCGTGCTGTAAAAAGTGAGACCTATGACCCCGGCAAGAGGATTTGCGCCGACAAGACTGACTCCCAAAAGCGCCCAAATCAAACCAGGAATGGTTCGAATAAGATTGAGAATCATTCGTGTCGATCGAACGAGCCACAAGGGAGATATGTTTTTTGAACCGGCAATCCCCAAGGGAAGGGAAAGACAAACGGAAAAGAGAGTTGCCATCACAGCGATTTGAAAGGTTTCATTGAGGGCACTCATGGCATCGGGAATGACGGAGAAGTCCGGAGGAAAAAAATGACCGAGAAAGCGAGTGATCTGTTTCATATACTCCATCTCTCTTCCGGATCCATTGAGAACCGGTAAGGAGTAAAAAACGGCAATTAAAATAATCATCCCTAGAAGATGTAGGACCGAGAACGGTCGGAGCAGGGATCGTGGGGATGAGCTAAATGCGTTGTTCATTGAGGTCGTAAGTTAGATTGGAGTTTCTGTCCCTGAGGATGCGTTGAAGAGAGGTCGAGAATCCAATCCGCATAATCGTGAATCAGCTCCGGTTGGTGAAGGACGCAAAGAATCGGAATTTTGTTTTGAATTCCGTAGTTTTTAAGGAGCGTTAACGCTTGATGAGCTGACTCCAGATCTAAATGAGCGACCGGTTCATCCGCCAAAATGATCTCTGGAGATTGAAGTAAGGTTCTCGCAATAGCGGTACGTTGCTGTTCCCCTCCGGAAATCTCTGAGATCCATTTTGAAGCCAGGGGTTCAATACTCAGCTCCTGAAGAAGCCTTTGAGCCTCTTTGCGATTTTTTGATGGAAAAGAAAACAAGGTTTTCCACCAAGGGTGTTGGCCTAAACATCCGGATAAAACATTTTGGAGAACGTTGTTATTGGAGGTGAGATTTAGTTTTTGGTAAATAAAACCGATTTTGGATTGAAACTCTTCAGGAGAATATTTTTGTTTATAATCATGAGGACCACCGCATTGATATCGAATTAATCCCTCGGAGATCGGATTAAAGCCTGCTAACGAGTAAAGAAGCGTTGACTTCCCCGCTCCAGAAGGACCCGTAATTACGAGAAACTCTCCTGGTTTAAGGGAGAATTTCAATTCACGAAATAACCAACGGTTTTCACGTTGAAATCCAATGGCATCGACACAAAGCGTGGGAGAGCGTGAAATCACGATGAGTGCCTCTCTCTTGAAATGATTCGCAAAATGGTCAACATTTTTCGCTCCGAGGAAAAGGATTCGACCAAGTCCAAAAACAAAAAACAAAAGAAACTGTATTTTTAAAGTTCATAAATCGGAATTCAATGTGATTTGAATGGGGAGGCGAATGTTTAGACTAAGGAGATATCCATGCTTTCGGTCATTGACCGATTTATGGAATATTTTGAAGTGCCTCTCGGATCGATTTTAAATGCAAATCTGAATTTGTACGAACCAATTTTGAGGTGAATACCTTATTTCGTAACTCTTCATTTTCCGGGTTATTTAAGGTTTCAATTACCTCGAGAATTCGATTTTGATCAGCATCCGAAAGAGAGGATCGAATGGCAATTGTATGAGTGGGAACAGGACCCTGTTTTTGAAAAACTTTGAGTTTTTGTTTTTGTTCCTCGCTCAGATGTTTATTTTGATCAAATACATAATCACTGACCGCTGCCGCCTCTGCCTCTCCAGAAAGAACTCTCTCAACGGCCGAAACATAACCGGTTCCATACCAAACGTTTGATTTTCCGAAGAAATTTTCTGGATCCTCTTTTGGAGTAATTAAGCTCCGTTGAATCAAATCTTGGTAAGGCATGATAAATCCAGAGGTACTGGTTTTACTTGAAAAAGCGACCTTCATTCCTTTTAACTCTTGAATTTGAGTATACGGCTTTTCTTTCAAGGTGAGCCAATAGCTCGAATAGCTGGTTTCTCCTTTGATCTCTCCTACCAATAAAATCTTCGCTATCTTGAGGTCGATTGCTTTACACATCTCCGTCGAGCTGAGATAGGCAAGGTCGATTGTCTTATTCGTGAATCCCTCCATAATCACTGCGGAAGAGAGGGGGACAATGATTTCCACGGGTTGCTTTAACAGCGGAGCTAAATAAGTGGCAAGCGTTTTACGCTCTTGAATCATTTTTTCTGGGTCTTTGTCTGGTTTAAGAGCGATCACGAACGATGGGTTTGAGGGGCTGCATCCGATTTGGAGGAGAAGGCCTGCGATGAATAAGGCTAAAATTGTATGTTGGATTATTTTCATAATCAGAAACTAGCTTGAATAAACTCTTTAAACTAACATTCGCTTGTCATTTTTTGTCGTTTCCTTGCGAATCGCAATTCAACGACAAGTTTAAACAATGAATCGATAGCGGAGTCCTTTTCTATTTGTTACTGATTTTGGATAGTTAAAATTAAAAGGAGTGAAGAGATGAAAGTGGTTCGTATCGTTGTCGGTTTAGTCAGTTTGTGTTTGCTTCACGGTTTTTCAGAGGAGAGTCAAAATCTGAAGAGGCCCGTTGTTTTTTCGGGGATTCCCTCTCTTCCTGAAACCGTGGTAACGGGACAAAGCACCTCTTCTTTCGTTTCTGGGTCAGCTGCCTCTGAGGGGTCGACAAAGCTTTATGAAGGAAAGAAAACGAGGGTCACTGATTTAACGGCCTTGCCTTCGATTCAAGCCCAAAACTTGCGCCAAGTTTTTTCAAGAACCCCCGGTATCTTGGTTTCAGAGCAACAAAGTCAGGCCTTTGTGAACACGACCTATCGCGGAATCGGAGATCCTCATGAGTCAGGATATGTTTTAACCTTAATCGATGGAGTCCCTGCCACCAGTGATTGGCACGGTTATAATACGGTTTATTATACTCCCCCGATGGATCTTGTGGATCGAGTCGAGATCATTAGTGGCGGGGCCTCATTGCTTTATGGTCCTCAACCTGGGGCAGCGATTAACTATGTGACTACCAACCCACCGTTAGATCGTGAGTTCACTGCAAAAACAAAACATATTTTTGGTTCATACGGACTCTACAGTACCTTTAATAAAATCGGAGGAACTGTTGGTGAGCTCGGCTATTCCGCTTATGTCGGACATAGTCAATGGGATGGACCTCGAATCAATGCAGATTATCAGACGAACACGGGAGGATTTAAACTCCTCTGCTCTCCTGAGAAAGAGACACGAATCAAGCTCTCTTATGATCACTATAGGAATGAGTCGGGAGAGCCGGGAGGACTTACGGTTGCTCAGTATGCAAATAATCGAGATAGCACCTCACGTACTTTTGATCGTTTATGGACAGAAAAACATGGACTTTCGCTTTCAGCGGAGCACGATTTTTCAGTCGACACCTTGTTGACCTCAACTCTTTTTGGCGGTTATCAAGATCGCTTTAGTCGTCGTCAAACAGGAAACGGCTCATTAACCACGAATCTCGATCGCCAGGAATTTTATACCTTTGGCGATGATACACGACTCAAACACCACTGGGAAGGGCTCGGGGCACAAAACACGATGACCGGAGGATTTACGGTCTATACCTCTGATAGTCCGAGAACCCGAGACACAGCGCGTGGGGTCTCTTTGAATGATGCGACCTCGGTCTTTAAATTGGAAAGAAGCGTGAACTACGGATCGATCTTTTCTGAGAACCAATTCAAGTGGGGAGATTTTGGAGTCACTCCTGGAATGCGCATTGAGTTTGTCGATGTTTCTTCCAAGGAGAACTTCAACACCGACAGAACAGTCCGAGGGGGGGCACGAATCGATGCCTCCCAATTTGAAGCCGTTCCGTTGCTTGCTCTTGGATTGACTTATGATCTTCCGAAGCAGAATCAACTCTACGGAAATGTTTCACAAGGATACCGTGCGGTTTCCTTTGATGAGCTTTATAATCCAACCAGTGTGACGGTTCCTCCGGGATCTAATTTAGAGTCTGGAACCACATGGACCTATGAGGTGGGGGTCAAAGGAACGCCTGTTTCCTATTGGAATTATGATGCGAGTCTGTACGTCATCGATAATGACAATGTGATTAGTACCGTTACCCTTCCTGCTGGAAATTCAGAAAATAGGAACGCCGGAAGAGCGATCTATCGAGGGGCCGAGCTGGCGACGGAGTTTAATCTCTGCGGTTTTTATGATTCCCTACAGGGGGCCGCTATAAAAAGCGATCGATCGGTAGAGAATCGTTATGGATCCCTCTCGTTTTTTGGAAGCGTCAACGTCATGAACAGTCAGTTCGTTAGTGGGGTACGAGACAGTAAGGAACCTCAATATGCTCCTGAATACCAACTTAAGTATGGGGCTGATTATAAGTACAAAGACCGTGGTAAAGTGGCTTTAACTTCGACGATGCTTGCCGATCATTTCGTCAATGACACGAATTCCAATATCTCAGGTCAGGATGAAGTTCCTGCTTATATGGTTTTGGATCTCACTGCAGAATGGAAGCTCTACAAAGATTACGTGAGTATTTTAGCGGGAATTAATAATCTCCTTGATGAAGATTATTACTCCAGAGTCCGAGGGACTGGAATTGAACCTGCTTTGCGTCGAAATTATTACATTGGATTTTCGATCGAATATTAACATAAATCGGAATTCAATGCGATTGGAACCGGGTAGAGACTATTTTCATTGAGGAGATATCCTTGGTTTTGGTCTTTGACCGATTTATGGGGATAGTGAATGCTTTTATTAAGATCTATGAGTAATTATCTAATTTTCCAAAATCTTATTTGACGATTTATTCTTTTTACCTTTCCTTTTGCTCTAAAATTTGGCAAGAACACCCCCCCATGGAAACTCTCTCATCACGACTCGAATCATTAACTGCTGGTAAATATTGCTCCCATAAAAGTTGGGGGTTTGGAAAAATTCGAGAGGTTGACTCAGATACGAATCAAATTGTCATCGATTTTCAGACGAAAAAAGGTCATGCGATGCAGTTGGATTATGCGGTTGAGTCATTGAGCCCTCATTCGGATGATCATATTCTTGCTCTCCGTTTAGATAAGCTTTCTGCGCTTAAAGCTCAGGCGGAAACCGATCCTGTTGCTGTCGTAAAAAACTGTATTCGAAGCATGGGATCGCTTGCGACGGCAGAGGGAATTCAAGGCATTCTTTCCCCCTCTGTGATTTCCGAAGCGGCATGGAAAAAATGGTGGGAATCGGCCAAACGGGCGATGAAGAAAGATGGATTGGTCATTATTTCGACGAAAAAAGCGGAACCGCTGCGAATCATTGAAGTTCCCGTGGATGAGCCTGCCAAGGCACTCCTTGCTTTCCGTGATGCCGTCGGATCAAAGGCTGTGCTTTTGGCTGCCTCGACTTTCATCAAAAATTGGGATGAGATGAAAGGGGAGACCGAAGAGATTCTTCTGAAGCTGCAAGAGACGATGTCGAAGACCCCTGCTTCTCAGCTTTCAACGCTCCTTGAGATGGCGATTGTTCGAGAACAGATTTTAAAATTAGCAGGAAAAGCGATCGATCAAGGGCCGCACTCCTTAACCTCATTAATTCCTCGTGATGCACGCGGATTAGGAAATGTTTTGGATCAACTCGGAATTTCGAAACAAGAACCGATCATTGCAACCTTACAGCGTCTTTTACCTGAGGGATGGGCACGCCTTCTCTCACAAGTCCTTCCGAAAGCCAATGCCCGTACCGCAGAAGCGATCGCCTCGACCTTTGTAGAGGCGGGTCGTGCTGAAGAGGTCCATAATGCGATCGATCGTTTAATTCGTGAACGAAATGTGACCTCAGACTTTTTGTATTGGTTCGGTAAGAATCGTCCAAAAGACTTAGAGGATTTGATCAACCCAATGCTTTTCATGGCGATCCTCTCGGTTCTCGAGCGCGATATGATGGGGGAGACGAAGAAGGGAACAAAGCTTTACGAACTCCTTTTGAATGACAAAACCTTTGTCGGTGGAATGCTTCGCAATTCTCCTATGGAAGATGTCCGTGATGTGACCCGTGCGACGATGTTGTCTCCTGTCTTTAAAGAGTTGGATAAACGTTCGTTCTTAGGAACTTTAGTGAAAATGTTCCCCGAAGTTCAATCGATGATCATCGGTGAGAAATCAACAGAAGAGACCTCACTTGTGGTTTCATGGGAGAGTTTAGATCGTCGTAAAAAAGAACTCGAAGAAGTGGTTGTCAGAAAGATCCCTGAGAATAGTAAGGAGATCGGAATTGCTCGCTCTTATGGCGATCTTCGCGAAAATCACGAATTCAAAGCGGCAAAAGAGATGCAAGCGGTATTGATGCGCCGTAAGTCGGAATTAGAGTCAATGTTAATTCGAGCCCGTGGAACCGATTTTAAAGGGGTGGATAGCTCAATCGTTAATATTGGAACCAAAGTCGTATTGAAAGATGTCGATACTGGCGAAGTGCTCAAATACACAATCCTTGGGGCATGGGATAGCGATCCAACTCAAGGGATTGTCTCCTATCTGACCCCTTTAGCGAAATCGATCTTAAATAAAAAAGCCGGTTCTAAGGTGGAGATCTCCACAGACGAAGGGACAAAACGTTTTGTAACCATCGAGAAGATCGAGAGTTACAAATAATTTTATTGAAAGATTAACGGAATTTGTTAAAGGAGTATAAGTTTCATGAATACGACCATCACCAAAGTTACCGCTCGCCAAGTTTTGGATTCACGAGGAAACCCGACATTAGAAGCCGAAGTTTATCTTTTAGGAGGGGCTCGTGGTCGCGCGATTGTTCCTTCAGGAGCGAGTACAGGGGAGCATGAGGCTCTTGAGCTTCGTGATGGTGAAAAGAATCGCTATTTAGGAAAAGGGGTTCAAAAAGCCGTTAATAATGTGATCAATCACATCGCTCTCGAGGTCGAGGGGATGGATGCAGTCAATCAACTTGAGATCGATCAATTAATGCTTAAGCTTGATGGAACACCGAATAAACGCAAGCTCGGTGCGAATGCCCTTTTGGGGGTTTCGATGGCTGTTGCCCATGCTGCTGCTGCGGAATTGGATCTTCCTCTTTATCGTTATCTGGGTGGAACCAATGCACGAACATTACCCGTTCCTTTAGCGAATGTGATTAATGGAGGAGCTCATTCCGATGCTCCAATTGATTTTCAAGAGTTCATGATTGTTCCGATTGGAGCCAAGACCTTTAGCGAAGGAGTTCGCATGGGAGTTGAAACTTTTCATTCCTTAAAAGGGGTTTTAAAAGATCGTGGATTAAGCACTGCTGTCGGCGATGAAGGGGGTTTTGCTCCTAAGTTGAAATCGGCTGAAGATGCTTTGGAGTGTATTGCTCAAGCGGTTAAAAAAGCCGGCTATAAATTAGGATCACAAATTGCGATTGCTCTCGATGTGGCGAGCAGCGAGTTTTACGATAAAGTGAAGAAACAGTATGTTTTCAAAAAATCAGATGGTCGTCGCTTAAGTCCCTCGGATTTGGTGAGTTTTTACCAAGACCTTCAAAAGAAATATCCGATTATTTCAATTGAAGATGGTCACGCTGAAAATGATTGGGTCGGTTGGAAAGTATTAACCGAGGCGATGGGAGCGAATACGCAGTTGGTCGGGGATGATCTTTTTGTGACGAATGTGGATTTCCTTTCGAAAGGAATTAAGCAAGGAATTGCGAATTCAATTTTGGTGAAGGTCAATCAAATTGGAACCTTAACTGAGACCTTTGATGCGGTAGAAATGGCAAAGAGAGCTGGCTATAGTTCGATTTTAAGTCACCGATCTGGTGAAAGTGAAGATAGTACGATCGCCGATATCGCAGTCGCTTTAAATGTCGGTCAGATTAAGACAGGATCTTTTTCTCGTTCTGATCGTTTAGCAAAATACAATCGACTTCTTCGAATTGAAGAGGAGCTGGGAGCAGGAGCCGTCTATGGGGGCACACTCTAAGTTTTTCGATCCTCGTAGCATTCCGCTCCGACCAAAATCGGGAGGGAATCTATGGTCCTCTTTGATGCGTTTGTCGAAGGGATTGATGTTCTTTGCGCTTTTAGGAGCGATATTCGTTCTTTTTTTGCCTGACATTCGGCGAGTTCAAGTGCTTCAAAAAGAGAAACAAGAAAACGATCGCAAGATCGCCTCTGAGGTCTCTCTTTATCAAAAAAATAAATCTGATTTTGAAAGACTTCGAGTCGACCGTACTTATTTAGAGCAAGTGGCCCGTGATACCTTGAATTTAGGAAAGCCTGGAGAGACAATTTTTAGATTTGATTCCTATCGGGATACTGAAAAGTCGATTGTACGACGTTAACTCATCAGAGGGAGCGATCTCTTTTTTCTGATCCTCCTTTTTAAAATTTCTCATATGGAGACGACTCGCTCAAGAATTAAGCTCCTCTCAAAAGCCCTTTCCGATTTTTCCCAACTCGGTTCCCCCTCCCTTCATGAGCTTCGCTCTTGGGTTGTGGAGGAGATCGGAGAGCTTGATCTTTTGGATTCATTTCAAAAAAAGGGAAATCGATCAGTGCGGGCGATCGCTCCTGAGCGATTGCTGATTATCGGCGCTGGGAATTTAGCTGTTTCTCTCTGGCAATCTCTTTTAGTGGGCTTTGTTTTAGGGTCGCAGATTTGGGTCAAAGCCGGATCAGGAACAGAAAAGGATTTGATTTTTTTTCTCCAAAGATTTCCGATTCAATTTCGTTGTCGCGTCACCGTTCTTCCGCAGGTCCCTTCGGAACTTTTAAAATTAGCCGATGCAGTGATGGTTTTAGGGAGTGATCAAACGATCGAAATGATTCAAAAGGAGATTCATCCCAAGCAACGATTGATTGCCTATGGTCATCGCACCAGTGCGCTTTGGATTGCAGAAATGCCGAGGAGCGCAAAGATTTTTGATCGTATTGCGGAGGATATTTCGATTTATGGGCAGCAGGGCTGCCTTTCCCCTCGTTGGATTTGGCTCTCTCCGTCGATCAACGGAACTCTTTTTTCCAAGAAGTTAGGATTAGCACTAAATCGTTGGCGGGAGAGAAATCGGAAATCGATTGCCTTGACCCCGACGCAAGAGGCGCTGATTTACGAACTTCGAGAGACTCATCGTGCGCTTGGAAATCAGGTTGAGGCTTCGGAGGGGGATTTAGAATGGACCGTGATCGAGGATTTTCACGGTAATTCGGAGCTCACCGATCTTCCTCGGGTAATTTTTGTTCGTTCTTTAAGCGAGAAAGGGCTTCAGAAGGAGTTTGCCTGGATCTGTGGCGATCTTTCCACCGTTGGGGTCTACGGATCCCCCTCAAAGGCCCTTGAGAGATTATGGATCCGTTGGGGGGCCTCCCGTATTTGTCCCGTCGGGAAGATGCAGCGACCGCCACTCAACTGGTTTCACGATGGAAGGCCGCAACTTTCTGACTTCGTACGATGGGTGGAGAGGGAGCGGTAGATTTGACTCGGAATTTTGTTCTTTTGAACTATTTTAGCTTTATGACAGAGAGAGAAATGATTGAAAAATATTCTTCCTGAATCGACTGAAAAACTTTGGTTGTTTTTTTAAAGAGCAAAGAGATATTTTAGAGGATTATCTTTTAAATCGTTCAAACTGATTTATGATTTCACCCGCCGGCAACAATGCGGATGATTTCGATGCGGTCGTTTTCTTTTATTTTTTGACTCTCCCATTCGGAACGGAAGAGGGCGACTTCGTTAAGTTCGACGAGGTAAAGATTGGGTTGGAGCTGGAGTTTGAGCATCAGCTCATGAATGGAGAGTGATTTTTCAAACTCCCGAGCCTCTCCATTAAGCATTAAGGTGATCATGGGACGGTCAGCAGTTCTTCGGAGTGTCCTAAACATTCCTCCCAATCTTTCCAGACCGGTTCAAGTCCGATCGATCGAAGGAGAGCGGAGACCTCGGCAGGGGTTCGCTCATCGGCGATTTGAAATTGTTCCGTGGCTTGAAGGTCTTCTCCTTCAATTTGGATCAACGGTTTGATGATCCCTTTTTCGGTGTGGTGGAGCGTCGTTTTTTCGACTCCCGTATAACCTCCTGGTTCCGTATGAGAGCCGGCGCTGATATGAGTAATTCCAAGAGGGAAAAGTCCATTGCGGAGGGCGACTGGTTCACGAGTTGAGAGAACGAGTCCGATCTGCGGAAAGGTGATGCGGAGGGCGCATATCAATTGAACGTATTCCCGATCACTGATGGGGAAGCGAGGTTCAAACTCTCCTGCCGCTGGTCGAAGTCGAGGAAGCGAGATGGTGAGAAAGGATTTCCAACAGGTTTTCAGCAGATACTCGGCATGAGTCGCAAGATTGATCGCTTCCTCTTGCCAAGGAGCAAGACCCATCAGGGCTCCGATCCCAATTCGTTTGAACCCCGCATCGTAAGCGCGCTCGGGGCAGTCCAGACGCCAATCGAAATCTCTTTTCGGACCTGAAAGGTGCATCTCTTGGTAAATCTCGCGTTGATAAGTCTCTTGGTAAACGACGAGTCCTTCCGCTCCGGCTTGGACCAAAGGGAGATATTGTTCAGTCTCCATCGGACCAATCTCCAGTGAAATCGAGGAAATTGAGGAGCGGAGTTGAACAATGCACTCTTCGAGATAACGGTCGGAAACGAATTTTGGATGCTCTCCTGCGACGAGAAGTAGATTGCGAAATCCCAGTGCGGCGAGATGTTGTGCCTCTTGATCGACTTTTTTGACCTCGAGCGTGGTTCTGAGAATCGGATTATCACGGGAGAAGCCACAATATTTACAGATATTAACGCACTCATTGGAGAGATAGAGGGGGGCAAAAAGGCGCATCGTATTGCCGAAATGTTGACGGGTGAGCCGATGGGACTCTTGCGCCATCGCTTCGAATTCGGTGTCGGAACAGGGAGCAATTAACGATATAAAACGTTGAATCAGAGATGTTTCTGTTCTTTTTTCGTTACGAAAATAATCGGAAAAGCGTTGTTTTTTCATGGAAAGCAAGAGGTATGAAGTAGTCGTATTTTCTGGAAAAACAAATTAAAAAAAAGATTGATTTTTCCGTTGATTCTCCAAAAAAAGGAGCGTAGCATCCTCAACCTTATGAAAACGGGCATCCATCCAGACTATAACGAAACAAAAATTAATTGCGCTTGTGGAGCGACTTATGACTCACGCTCTACCCGAGAAGGTTTGCGTATTGGTATTTGCTCCTCTTGCCATCCATTTTTTACAGGTCAGCAAAAATTTGTAGATACTGCAGGACGTGTTGAGAAGGTCTCTCGCCGTTACGGGAATTCCCGTTTGGCGAGTTCGAAGATGTCGTAATCTTCGACTGGATTGATTATGAATTTGGCCCCGCATGTAGAGCGGCTGCGCCAGCGTTTTAAAGAATTAGAAGTAGAACTTTCACAGCCTACTCTCTACGACAATCACTCGCGGGCTCAAGAAGTCACCCGTGAACACTCGCGTCTTGCGAAGGTGGTTCCGGAGTGTGATCGTTGGGAGAAGCTGATTCGCGAAATCGAAGAGTCTAAAAATTTAATCTATTCTGCCGAAGATCCGGATCTCGTTTCGATGGCTCAGGAGGAGCTTCCGCTTCTGGAGCAACAGCTCACCAGCTCTCAGGAGCAGGTTCAAATCGCTTTAATTCCACCGGACGAGACTGACTCTCGTAATACGATTATTGAAATTCGTGCTGGGACAGGGGGAACCGAGGCTGCGATTTTTGCAGGGGATCTTTATCGGATGTATTGTCGTTATGCCGAGCGTGTGGGCTGGAAGATCGATGATATGGAGTCTAGCCCTGGTGATATTGGCGGCTATAAGGAGATTATTTTTCAGATGAATGGTCAGGACGTTTATAAGCATATGCGTTTTGAAAGTGGGGTTCATCGTGTCCAACGAGTGCCGATGACCGAGGCTCAAGGGCGAATTCACACCTCTGCGGCGACGGTGGCCGTTTTGCCAGAAGCGAAAGAGGTCGATGTGGTCATTCGTCAGGATGAACTACGGATTGAGGTCTGTCGTTCCGGTGGAAATGGAGGCCAAGGGGTCAACACCACCGATTCAGCGGTTCAAATTTTGCATTATCCCTCTGGTTTGATTGTTCGCTGTCAAGATACTCGCTCGCAGATTAAAAACCGGGAACGGGCGATGGGAATTTTAAGATCTCGTTTGTTAAAGGCGAAGCAAGATGAAGAGGCCGCAAGATATGCCCAACATCGAAAGAGCCAGATTGGAAGCGGGGATCGCAACGAAAAGATTCGGACGTATAACTACCCCCAAAATCGGATCACCGATCATCGAATTAATTTTTCCGCTTTTAATCTCCCTGACTTTATGGATGGAAACATCGGGGAGATGGTTCATCAGTTGGTTTCTGCTGATCTCCATGATAAGCTCAGCGCCTTGATGGATTCCAAGTAATATTTCAAATACAAGAACTGGTTTTAATGGTTTTCGGTCCACTGATAGAGCTCGTCGAGTTGCTCTTGAATGTAAGGAACCTCAATATTCGAGATGAGGATTCGATTCAGTGGCTCAGGGGATTCGATTTCTTGAATCGTCGCTGGGGCATTCCAGGTGTTGCGAATGAGATGCATGAGTTCGATGAGAGAGATGGCAGGGTCTGTTGCTGGTTGAAGTAATTTTTGATCCGGAAATTCTCCGTTCATAATCCGTTCCGCAATTTTAGCCCATTGAAGCGTGGTGATTCCATTGAAACGGTGATTTGAGTAGCCGGAAAAATTTCCTCCTTGAGCAAGGGTCCAACTCAGAAGGTTTTGCGCCGTTTTAACTTCTGGTCCAATGAGGCAAGCGCGGATGATGAAATGATAGGGTCTGGAGATCGCCTCTTCGGCCATTTTTTTAGCAAGACCATAATCTTCATCGGGAGTTAAAGGATCTTCTGCCCAGTAGGGGCCTCCTCCTCTTTTAGGGAAAACGGCATCGGTGCTCGACTGAATAAGGCCGATGCCATCGGGAAGTGCTTTTGCGAGGAGAAAGGGGAGGGAAAAGTTCACTTCCCATTGAAGCTGAGTGGGGGAGTCTGGCTTCACGGAGATTGAGGCACAATTGATCACCCAGTCTGGTTGGAGCTGCAGGAGTTCATCAAACCAGAGTTCCGCTTCTGCGACGGAGTAGCGTTTGGTGACGTGGAGGCATTCATGTCCGAGGCTTTTAAAGTAAGCATGTAAAAAGTGACCGAGCATTCCCTGATGACCGACAATGCAGATGCGACTCATGGAGAATAGATTCCCTCGAGAACTTTACTTCGTCAAGAAGAGATCAAAAATTCAACTTTTAAATTAGAGAACTTGGATTAGGTTAAAAGCACTTTATGAAGAAAAAGCTTTTATTAGTTCTGGTGATCGGATTTGTTGGCTGTGCCAAAGAGGAATCGTCCGTAACTTATGTTGATCCTAATGCCCAAGGGTCGATTGCAGGGACGGGGGTTGAGTCACAGGATATTTCAGCCGCAGCTCAAAAAGCGGTTCAATCGATACTTTTAACTCCAGCAATCGCTTCCGCCAGTCAAGCGCCGATAGTGATGATCACGCCGGTGACGAATAAAAGTGCCTCCCCGATCGATGTCTCTCTTTACACCACAAAAGTGAGAGGAGCCTTGATGCAGTATGGAGCCGGAAAGGTTCGTTTTTTAGCACGCGATACCGGAGCAAAAACCAACGAACGGGAGCAAGAGCTTCGGGAGTCGGGAGAGGTGCATGGGGGACAATCACGAAAGGCCTCCAGTTACGATTATTTAATGACCGCCGAGCTTCAAGGAATCTCTTCCTCCAGTAAAAAGGGGCAAAGCGATTATTTTTTAATTTCCTTTAAGTTAGTGGATTCGAATGATCTTTTGGTTTGGGAAAACCAATATGAGATTAAAAAAGAGGGTCGTGAAAACTCCGTCTACCGGTAGTTTCATTCTGCGGGGATTCGCCTCGCTTTTTTTGTTATTCTGGACCGGCTGCGCTATGGAGGGGAGTCGTTCGGCTTCCGGAAAAGAGATTTCCGTCGAGGCGATTCAGGTCGCCAATACGATGGTCGAGCGAAAGCAGATTCCTCCTGAACTACGGTCTCATTTTTTTGCCCTTTATGCTGAGGGTCGTCAGAATTCGGTTCTTCATGCGATGCGTGGGGGATTAGCGGCCTTACGTTTGCAGTATCGAGAGCTTGCAAAAGAGGCCTTTGATCAGGCGATTCGTGAGGGGGAGGCGTTGCAGTATGGGCAGGCTCAGGCGGAGCGAACGAAAAGTAAATTTGTCGGAGAAAAAGAGAAATGGTTTAAGGGAGAGCCTTATGAGAGATCGGCTCTCTATCTTTATCGAGGACTTATTTATCTTGAGGATCAAGATTTTGGCAATGCTGCCGCCTGTTTTAAACGGGCTCAAGTGATGGATATTACCGAAGAGGAGGATCCTCAATTTACGGGAGATTGGACGATCGCAGAGTTCGCTTTAGCTCTTGCCTCTTATCGACAAAATGATTCCTCAACCGCGGACCAAGCACTGTTGCGAGTGAGGAAGTTTTCCTCTTATCGGGAGGGAATGAGTTTTCCAAATCCAGAGACGAATACGCTCTTGATTTTTGAGTCAGGAAAGGGACCGATTAAGTGGGGGGATGGACAGTTTGGTGAGAAACTTCGTTTTAAAGAGGTAGTTCCTTCGATTGAAAAAATAAGAGTGACTCAGGGAGAAAAGAGGATCGATTCGGCAACGGAGAGTCTTTATCTTCAGGCAACCACCCGTGGAGGACGCCAAGTGGATGCGATTTTAGAGGATAAGGCCAGTTTCAAAGAGGATACTCAAAATGCAACCCTTGGATTGGCAGGGGGAGCTGTCGTCGCAAGTCAGACCGAACAAAGTGGGATTGCGGCAGGGGTTCTCGGCTTGGCGGCAATTGGTACGGGGATTTTTTCGGCGGTCACGCAGCCGGAGGCCGACTTACGATCGTGGGAGAACTTACCCCATTCTCTTCACTTCGTTTTTTTAAATGTTCCGCCAGAGGGAATTGAGGTGGAGTGGCAAGGGGTTGGTTCAACGACTTCAACGAAGGCTAAGCAAGTATTAAAAATTAATCCTGATCCCCAGAAAAAAATTCAGGTTTTGTGGGTCAAGCGAATGCTTGAAGAGGGAGCTTGAACCGATTTTTTGCTCCGAACGTTTTCGGAGCAAAAATGTTTCGGTGGAAACTGAAATCTCGACATCGCTCGAGGTTAATTCCGAAAACAAAAAATAAATAAACTGTATTTTTAAAATTTATAAATCGGGATTCAATGCGATGTAAAGGGGAGAGGAATGGTTTTCATTCACCTTAAATCCTTGGTTTCGCTCTTTGACCGATTTATGGAGAAACCAGCCAATCAAGCACCCCTTTTTGAACGTGGAGGCGGTTTTCGGCTTGATCAAAGATCTCTTGAGAGCGTTCTTCGAGAAGTTTTTCAGTGATCTCTTTACCTCGATAAGCGGGGAGGCAGTGCATGACGAGGGCATCGGGAGCGGCAACTTGAAGGAGTTCGTGATTGAGTTGATAGCCTTGAAAAGCCTTTTCACGGGTTGCAGCTTCCGACTCCATTCCCATCGAGACCCAGACATCCGTATAGAGGAGATGGGCCCCTCGGGCCGCCTCTTGAGGGGAGGTGAAAAATTGAGTCTGACGATTTCCAACGGTCGACTGATAGCCTTCGGGAGCGGCTAAATGCAGCTTAAATCCTAAGAGTTCGGCTGCAAAGACCCATGAGCGAGGAACGTTACAGGCGGCATCGCCAATGAAAGCGACGGTCTTTCCTTTGATCGCCCCCCGTTTCTCTTCGAAGGTGAAAATATCGGTTAAAATCTGACAAGGATGCTCCTCATCCGTGAGGGCGTTGACTGTTGGAATTTGACTAAAGCTTGCGAAATCGATTACATCTTGTTGAGCGTAGGTTCGAATGATCGCCCCATGGATCATCCGTCCCAAAACCCGTGCCGTATCTTTAATCGGTTCCCCACGACCGAGCTGAATATCTTGGGCACTCAGGAACATCGGTGATCCTCCGAGCTCTCGGACAGCGACCTCAAAGGAGACACGAGTTCTCGTGGAAGACTTACTGAAGATCAGCCCCCAGCTCTCTCCCTTGAGCGGGAATCGAGAAGGGCTCTTTCTATTTTTTTTAAAATCAGTGGCTGATTTAAAAATGAAGGAAAGATCTTCTGGAGTGAGATCTTGAATTTTTAATAGGCTTTTAATGCGGCTCATGAGAGGCTCCGAGTCAGGATCGTTAACGCTTCGTTCACTTCCGCTTCTTTTACGTTGTAAGGAGGGAGGAGTCTAAAGTTGTTTCCCCCGGCAGGAGCGACGAGGAGTCCCTGTTCCCGAAGTTGGGCGGCCATTTCGAGTCCGGTACGATCGGTTTCAATGCCGATCATTCCTCCGATTCCTCGAAGAGCTTTGAGCTGTTTTCCTGCGAAGAGAGGAGTGAGAGACGTGAGAATTTTTTGCCCCATCGCTTCGATGTGCGCTGGAAGATTGTTTTTTTGAATCGTTTCTAACACCGTGAGAGCAACCGAACAGGCGAGGGGGGTTCCCCCATAAGTGGTTCCATGGGAGCCTGGTTGAAGGAGATCGGCGTAAGGAGAGCGAATCCATGTCGCTCCAATCGGAAAACCGCTTCCGAGCGATTTTGCCATTGAGAGGGCATCGGGAAGAAAGGAATTGCCCTCGGGATGACCGGCTAATATTTGTTCATAGCTCATGAATTTCCCGGTCCGAAACATTCCGCATTGAACGCAGTCCATCATCAGTAAAATATTTTTTTCCGTACAAAGCTTTCGCAGGCCAAGCAGGAATTCAGGCGAGGCCGCATAAACCCCACTCTCCCCTTGGATTCCCTCAATGAGAATCGCGGCTGTCTGAGGCGTGACCGCTTTTTCAAAGGCCTCAAGATCATTATAAGGAAGATGGACGAATCCAGGCATCAGCGGACCAAATCCGGCCTTGATCTTTTCTTGTCCAGTCGCGGCGATTCCCGCTAGGGTTCTCCCATGAAAGGAGTTGAGGGCGGTGAGAATCTCAAATCGACCCTCCGATTGTCTAAATCGTCTCGCCAATTTAAACAGGCATTCGTTGGCCTCTGCCCCACTATTACAAAAAAAGATTTTTCCTGGTCCCGTCAGCTCGACCAGTTTTTGAGCGAGGGCCCCTTGCTTGGCGTGGTAATAGAGATTGGAGGTATGAATCAGCTCTGAGGCCTGCTTGTGCAATATTTCTGCGACGACAGCGGGAGCATGACCGAGGCAGTTGACGGCGATTCCTCCTCCAAAATCAAGATACCGTTTCCCTGTATCATCCCAGATCTCCGTTCCCTTTCCGTGAGTCATCACCAAAGAGCGCGAGTACGAAGGGACGACATATTGGTCGTAGAGCGATTTGATTGCATTCATAAAATAATCGAAGGGAAAAGAGTCTCCCCATAAAATAGATTGTAAAGCACTATTCAGGGGAGTGGAAAATAAGACTCGAAAATAGAAATCGCTGAGGAGCCGACTCCAAAAGGGTTTGGAGGAGACGATCTGATCCCGCAGCAGCGGGAGAAGAGATTGCAGCCCCGACAAAGGATCGGGGCAGGGACGAAATCCGAATGAGACGGGCGTCGAATGCCGCCGTTGCTACGCTTTAGCGAGCCAAGGAGTCAACATAGAGTTGGAGATAGGCTCAAAGTCTCGGCGTCCTCCTTCGTTTTCTTTCAGAACTACGGCGGATCTTCGACATGAAAGCAGGAAAGAACTGAAGAGGGCAGAGTCAAAATTGACAATTACTAATAATGTGGTATTTAATAATACCATGAAAACTGCAAACGTTGCCGATTTGAGGAACGACTTTCGAAAGTTAGCTGCGTGGATTTCTGAGGGAGAAACGGTCTCCATTAAAATGCGGGGAAAACTTTTTGCGACCCTTATTCCGGCTCGAGGAATGAGTGAACCTGCGATGCCGAAAATTGATTTTGAGGCACAACTCAAAAAAATATGGGGAAAGAAAGTCTTTACGGATCTTGAAGTGAGAAAAATGAGAGAGTCGGAGTTGGAGGGGGAGGAGGGTTAATGACCTATCCTGACACCTCTTTTCTCTGTGCGCTTTATGTGGCACAAAGAACCTCACCTCAAGCGATTCAATTCATGAAGCGACAGCAGTCGGCATTGATGAGTACCTCACTTCTTTTTTTTGAGTTCCGACAATCCGTTCAGTTCCAAGCTTTTCGTCATTCCAAGGATTCAAATCAAGGATATCCCTTAACGATTGCTCAAGCCGCACTTTCCGCGCTTCAGTCGAATATTTCAGCAGGGGTTTTTCAGCCGGCTCCGGTGGATTGGGCAGACGTTCATCGAATTGCGGAGCGACTGACCTTTAAGTATACACTGAAGGCAGGGCATCGAAGTTTTGACATTCTTCATGTGGCGACGGCGATCCACCTTGGAGCTTCCGAATTTCTTACCTTTGATGACAATCAGAGGAAGCTTGCCTTGGCAGAGGGATTGGAAATCCCTTTATGATTCGTAAAACTTCATCTATTTTCATCGGTGTTCCCTCTGTCTTCAAAAAAGTCCTCCTAAACTGGTCGTTAAATCTCGCAGGATGAGCGCGTTGCGTACTTCTTTGCGGGCGCAGATAGTGGGACATCTCTCCTTGATTTCAACCTCAAATACAATACTCTCGTTTTGATCGAAAACATAAAGCAAGAAACACTATGGACATTTTTAAGACACACCGGAACGTCGTTTCAGATTATTCAACATACATCCAAAGTTTTTTGCGAATTTCCGATCCTGCCATTAAAGCTAAAGTCGAAGAAGAATTGAGTAAAGGCAAGCTTTGGCCAGAGCCGCTGCTTCAATTTAACCCTTCATTTGAAAAAATTAGTAGCATTAAGGAATTAATCGATCAGGGGTTATTCCATCAAGATATTGAAGATATATTTTCTGGATACAGCCTCTATCGCCATCAAGTCGAGGCAATTAAACTAGGAACAGCAGGCAGTGATTTTATTGTGACCTCTGGAACCGGGTCCGGAAAATCCCTGACTTACATCGGATCTATTTTTCACCACCTGCTATCTAATCCAGGGTCCGAGGGTGTGGTTGCAGTCGTTGTATATCCGATGAACGCTCTTATTAATTCACAGTTCGAAGAATTTGACCGCTACAAGGCAAATTATGAAAAGGTATCAGGTCGGGAGTTTCCAATATCATTCGGTCAATATACCGGACAAGAAAAAGAGCCGGTACGACAAAAGATGCGAGAAACGCCTCCGCAAATTTTGCTAACGAACTACATGATGCTTGAACTTTTGCTGACGAGAACACGGGAAAGATCGATTCGAGATGGGATTTTCAAAAATCTCCGTTTTTTAGTGTTTGATGAGCTCCACACTTATAGGGGAAGGCAGGGTGCTGATGTGGCAATGCTCATGCGTCGTATCCTTTCCCAATGCGAAAAGAAGACTTCCTGCATTGGGACTTCTGCAACCATGGTATCTATCGGCTCATTGGCTGATCAAAAAAACAAAGTTGCAGAGGTAGCAACAAAATTATTTGGACGTCCCTTTAAGTCCAATCAAATTATAAATGAAACCTTAACCCGCTCACTGCAATTCAATATTAAAATTCCTGAGAAAAAGGTTTTAGCAGATGCAATCAATGCAGGAATCGATGCGTCTTGGGGGGGCGATATTCTGCTTAAACATCCTGTCGCTGTGTGGATGGAAAACTGTGTGGCCTTGGAAGAAAATGATGGAGTACTCAGTCGACGTAATCCAAAAAGGTTTTCAGAAATTGTTCATGAGCTTGAGGATGTCAGCGGCATTTCATCTGAAATATGCCGCCCTTTTTTGGAAAATCTGATTCAATGGATTAGCTCCATAAACAAACAATTGCAAGAAAGCGGTAAGCGATACACAATTTTGCCTTTTAAATTGCATCAGTTTATTTCACAGACCGGATCGGTTTATACGACGCTGGATCAAAATGAAAATCGTTTCATCACACTGGAACCGGGCATTTATAAGGAAGATGATGTAAATAAAAAACCCATTTTCCCAAATGTCTTTAGCCGATCCAGTGGTCATACCTTCATTTGTGTAAGCCGAGTGGGAGACCTCCTTGTTCCCAGAGAGTTTAAGGAATCAGACGATGAAACTCCCGGAGCTGTATCAGGATATCTGATTGTGGGCGATGATTTGTGGGATCCCGTTGAAGATATGGAAATGTTACCAGACACATGGTTGCGGTTTACTAAATCTGGAAAAGTTCCCCGGGCGGAGAAAAAGCTAGGCTTCCCAGTACCTATATTTTTTGATGAATTTGGAAACTGTTCAGAGATAAAATCATTGAAGTGGTCGGGATGGTTTATGAAGGCTCCACTGCTTTTTGATCCAACCAGCGGTCAATTCTTTGACACTAAAACTAATGAAAACACTAAACTTGCAAAGCTTGGCAGCGAAGGTCGCAGCACATCGACCACCATCACCGCAGTCTCAATACTTAACCAATTGGCCGATTCTGGATTTAAACCGGAAGATCAGAAGGTTTTAAGTTTTACGGACAACCGCCAAGATGCTGCACTGCAGGCAGGACATTTTAATGATTTTGTCCAGGTCGTGAGACTGCGCACCGGAATCCGAAAGGCATTGGATAACTCATCAGTGGGACTGAATTATGCTACTATTGGTGAAGCTGTTTTTAAGGCATTGTCTCTGCCCTTTACCGAATATGCCAATAAAAACGAGGCACCTCAACTCGCAACAATTCGCAGGAAATACGAAGAGTGTCTGCAACATTATCTGCTTTACCGTTCTGTCCATGACCTGCGCCGCAGCTGGCGTGTGATTCTTCCCAATCTTGAGCAAACGGCCTTGCTGAAGATTGAATACACCGATCTGGTTGAAATTGCAGCAGAAAATGAGTATTGGGGTTCGCTTCCTATTTTAGGGGATCTGCCTCATTCAGAACGAATTGATTTTTTGACCACTATTTTGGATTTTTTCCGTTTGGAATACGCAATTCACAGTGAGAATTATCTCACACAATCGAAAATTAAAGAATTTCAAAAACATTTTATAGAACTATTGCGTAATCCGTGGACGCTTGATCGAAACGAGGAACTACCAGAACCATTTTTTATTCGTCTGGATCCCCTTAACAAGACATCTGGCATTTTTTCAAAAAGCATGGGGCCTACTAGTGGGCTTGGAAAGTTCATCAAGCTTTACGTCAAACAGAATCAGTTAAACGTGGATCTTCAAGGAGAAAATTATCGTCATTTTGTTCTTCAACTCATGAAGAAGCTTGAAGATGCAGACTTTTTGATTTCGCGAACCGCCCGCAATGAAAAAAACGAGGAAGTTCCCATCTATAGGATTCGGCTTGAAAAAATCATCTGGAAAAAAGGTGATGGGAAAACTGTCAAAACAGATGTTATTAAGCAACGCTCTTATAAAAGCGTGATTCACTCACCGAACTTATTCTTTCAAAACCTTTATATGCGAGACTTTTCAGCATTGAAAAGACTCCGCGGCGAAGATCATACTGGACAGCTTCAGACGGATACTCGCATCCAGCGTGAGGATTTATTCAGAAAAGGAGAGATCAGTGCCTTGTTTTGCTCCCCTACGATGGAGCTTGGAATTGATATTAGCAATTTGAGCGTTGTACACCTTCGGAACGCTCCTCCAAATCCAGCTAATTATGCACAGCGAGCAGGTCGGGCAGGTCGAAGTGGACAGGGCGCACTGATATTTACCTACTGTTCCTCTTATTCACCGCACGACCGACATTATTTTGCTCATCAAGAATCTCTGGTTTCCGGATCGGTCATTGCTCCAAAACTGGATTTGTGCAATCGAGAGTTATTGGCTTCGCATCTAAACGCCCTTGTGGCGTCAGCCATCGGACTGCCTGGGCTTGAAGAAGACGCCGGAGCAAAGCCATCGATCATGAGGCTGGTGATCGATGATGGGGATAAATTGCAGCTCCCCCTTTCTCCAGCGGCAAAAGCGGGGTTGACCATTCCCCCCCAGATGTTTAGTGGATTAAAAGCGTCCTTCACCCGCATCATCAGAGATTTTGAAGGTGATCTTAAAAACGGTACTAACGGATGGTATTCCGATGTCTGGGTTGAAAATAACCTTACCCACCTTACTGAAAACCTTGATGCAGCATTGAAGAGGTGGCGGATTCTGTATCGTTCTGCTAGAAATATTCTAACACGGGCAACACAAAAACTGGAAAGCGGAACCTTGACATTGGGAAGCGATGAATATCGAAAACACAAGAGAAATCTGGATCAAGCCACTCGGCAGTTGGACCTTTTACGTAACCAATTGGATGGGCGATCCACAGAACTTTCCGAATTTTATCCCTACCGTTATCTTGCCTCGGAAGGTTTTCTGCCGGGATACAATTTTACGCGTCTGCCGTTGAGAGTTTTTCTTCCCACCACTGATTCCTCCGGAGAATTCATATCCCGGTCACGCGCAATCGCAATGAGAGAGTTTGGTCCTCAGAATATCATTTACCATAATGGCAGGAAATACCGCGTGTGCCAGCTTGTGGTGCAGGATGCCGAATCCAATTTGACCGAAGCCAAAATCAGCAAGAAGGCCGGATATTTTCTCCCGGCCGATCAAAAAGATCTTGAAATATGTCCTTTCACAGGACTCAATCTCGGAGATAACGCCAATGTGGAGCATGTTCATGATTTGATTGAAATGGCGGAATCTCGCGGTGAAGAAATTGACCGTATCTCGTGTGAGGAAGAAGAACGAGTTTCAAAGGGTTTTGAAATTAAAACATATCTCTCCGTCGATGGCGGGAATTTCGACCGAATTCAAAAAGCTGTGGCCAGAACCGGAGAAAACAGCTTTCTGAACCTTCGTTATATTCCTGTTGCACGCCTCGTTCATGTCAATAGTCACTGGAGATCGGATGGCGATAAAAAGGGGTTCCCGATGGGATTAGTTTCGGGAGATTGGCGCAAGGGAATGCCAGAGTCCGATGATGTTAATGCAGAGCTCTGTCGTTATGTTCGACTCTGGACATCCAATGTTTCGGATGCCCTTTATATCGAGCCCATTCAACCCCTTGGGCTACGAGCAGATGGGGTCATCACTCTCCAACATGCATTGAAGCGCGCCATTGAAAGTACATTTCAAGTGGAGTCCAATGAAATCGGCGTCGTGACACTCGGAAATCCCGAAGCTCCCAATATCCTGATTTATGAGGCTTCAGAGGGAAGCTTGGGGATCCTATCTCAATTTGTTCAAAACGTCGCAACTTTCCGTCGAGTGGTTGAAAAGGCCATCGAACTCTGTCGATATAACGATCCATCTTACAAGGCACCGGCATCTTATGATGATCTTCTAAGTTATTACAATCAACGTGATCATAAAATCGTCGATCGTCATCTTATCAAAGATGCCCTTGAAAAACTTTTGGTTTGCGAAATTGAAATACAATCATCAAGAAGCTATAAGAATTATGAAGACCATTATCAAGCATTGCTCCGCGGACTGGATCCAAATTCCACGACGGAGAGAAAATTCATTGATTATCTGTATGACAAAGGTTTGAGACTTCCGGACGCCGCCCAAAAACGCGTCGAAGGCGTGTATGTTCAGCCGGACTTTTATTATGAACCCCGGTTCTGGATTTTTTGTGATGGCACCCCCCATGATCAGCCCGATGTCAAAGAGGCAGATGCAATAAAACGACAGGCAATCATCGCCCAAGGCGACGAGGTTTGGGTTTATTATTATAAAGATGATCTTGCAAGGAAGGTTGCCTCACGGTCTGATATTTTCAAAAAAGTAAAATGAAAACGCTTCAGCCAGGAAAATTAGTGACCCTGCGTAATCGCGAATGGATTGTTCTTCCATCCGAAGACCCTAATCTGCTGATGGTTAAGCCGCTCGGAGGAGCAGATGAAGAAACTACCGGGATTTATCTGCCGCTTTCAATACCATCGGATATTCCCGTGGATGCTCATTTTAAGGAACCAGCTGCCGAAGATATTGGGGATATTTCGACATCCAGAATCTTGTATGATGCCGCCCGGCTGGCCTTTCGAAACGGCGCGGGACCTTTTCGCTCGCTGGCCAAGCTTTCATTCCGTCCGCGTTCCTATCAAATGGTTCCTCTGATTATGGCCTTGAGACAGGCCGATCCTATCAAGCTTTTAATTGCGGACGATGTAGGAGTCGGAAAAACCGTCGAATCGCTTTTGATCGTGAAGGAATTTCTGGAACGGCGTAAAATCAAGAGGTTTGCTGTCATTTGTCTTCCCCATCTGTGTGAGCAATGGCAGGCGGAAATCCGGGATAAACTTGATATTGAGGCGGTGATTATCCGATCAAACACTCAAGCAAGACTGGATCGCCAAATACAAGGGGACACAAGCGTGTATGACTTTTACCCTTATCAGGTCATTAGCATTGATTTCATCAAGGCTGAAAGCAGATGTAACGTTTTTGTGGAACAATGCCCTGAGCTTGTGATTGTCGATGAAGCTCACTCATGTGCACGACCCTCCGGTGCTTCTGACTCCCAACAGCAACGCCATCATCTTATTAACCGGATTTCATCAAAAGCGGGGCAAAATCTGATTTTATTGACTGCTACTCCCCACAGCGGGAAACCAGAGGAGTTCTACTCGTTGCTTGGCATGCTCCGAGAGGACTTTGAAACACTCGATCTTCCCACCTCATCGACAAAACAACGTCAGGAGATGGCCCGCTTTTTCATCCAGAGAAAACGGGCAGACGTCGAGAAATGGATGGGAGAAAGCACTCCATTCCCCAAAAGAGATCCCATTGAATTCTCTTATCAGCTCTCTCCCGGTTATGCCCGCTTTTTTGATGATATTTTAGTGTTTGCCAGAAAACTAATTGCACCGACATCCGACAGTCACGCAGTTAAAAAAGCACATTACTGGACCGCCCTTGCATTACTGCGAGGGGTCATGTCAAGCCCTTCGGCTGGCATTGAAATGCTGAACACACGGTTGTCTGGGCTTGCAAGCGCAGCTCTTGAAGAGTTACCTTCACAGAGAGATACTGAGAGCAACGGAGACAATCCGGTTCGTGATACGGAATTTGGGTTTGAAAGTGATCTTTCCCCTACGCAGATCGTGGAGTCCAACAACTGGACTTCCTACCAGCGCCAGCAATTGCGTAACTTTGCAGATCAACTGGCTGGGTTAGCCAACCCCAAGGGAGATCTCAAACTCGCATCGGCGGCAAACATTCTTGAAGAATGGAGTAAAAAGAAATTTAACACCGTTGTTTTCTGCCGGTATATTTCCACCGCCAATTACTTAGGAGAACATTTAGGACCTCTTTTAAGGACTCATTTTCCCAAAATTAACGTGCAGGTCGTTACCAGTGAATTACCTGACGATATTCGCAAACAACGAATTGAGGAGATGGGATCTTCACTGCAGCGGGTATTAATTGCGACAGATTGTTTGAGTGAAGGGGTCAATCTCCAAAAGCATTTTACCGCAGTCCTGCATTATGATTTACCTTGGAACCCTAATCGTTTGGAGCAGAGAGAGGGGCGTGTAGATCGATTTGGGCAAACGGCTCCCGAAGTGAAAGCCTGCCTCCTTTACGGTGGAGACAACCCCATCGATGGAGTGGTGCTGGATGTTCTCCTGAGAAAAGTCCGTGAAATCAAACGCTCCACAGGAATCAATGTCCCTTTCCCGGAAGACTCCCAGAGTATCATTGACACCATTACCCAAGCCCTGCTTTTGAATTCAGATCGGAAAATTTCCCGCAAGAGGGGGGATTATGATCAGGAAGAGTTTAGCTTTGAGGAATTTGATGAGGCCATGCAGGCAAAAACCAATGTCACCCGAAAAGTGGATGAAGCGGCGGAT
>CAMAQI010000007.1 GCA_945860255.1 Methylacidiphilum caldifontis | reverse complement strand
ATGGGAGAGATTCTCCGAAGGTGTTTTCCGACGAAGGAGGAAACAGAGGGAATCACCTCAGTAAGTTGTTGCATTTTCCACGTTGCGTTCGTTGCGCCGTCTTCGTCCGCCATAGCTCAAGCGAAGGAGGATGCGTGAGAAAAATGCCTCTGAATTGATTCCTTAAGTTGACGCACATGCTATTTTATCGGGGTTCGCATGGTTCCAACGGCCTTTTCTAGGATCAAATGCACCCGTTGGGATTCGAACCCAAAACCTTCGGCTTCGGAGGCCAACACTCTATCCAGTTGAGCTACGGGTGCTTGTTGAAATGAAAGGGTACGCTAAGTGTTTTTCAAGAGAGGGAAAAGAGAAATTTCGTTTTATGAGAGAATGAATTTAAAGTCAGGATTACGAAGCGCCAAGGAACACTAAAACCGCCAAGGAAAGACAAGTTTAACAGGGATGGGCAGGATTCACAGGATATTTAAAGACAGTTTTTAACCTCATATCTTCACTGATTAACACTCCTTGTTTTCGAGATTTTGATTTTGCTGTTTTTCTGCGAAGTTGTACCCCCTCCGCCTTCCGTACCAAAATTATTTCCGCTTCCAGCGTTGTGGGCTTTTCGCTTTGCGATCCTTTTCTTAAGAGTTCACTGTATTTTTTGAGTTCTCTGCGTTCTCTGAGGCTAAATTCTCCTGCGGTTTTTGGGTTACTTTCTTGATTTCCCCATTAAACCTGTATTTTGCTTTAATCTTCCATGAATCCCTTTTTCTTACGAATGACTCGTTGGATGCATTCTTCTGCAGCAAGAGCTCTTCGTGCTCTTTATGGTCGTAAGCATTTTCTTCTTCCCCCCGTCGCTGTTCTGGGGCTCTTTTTTTGGTGGATCTCGAATCCCCTGCATCTGATTCAGGCCGTGGCCCCTTTTCTGCCTTTTTCTCTGGAGGTGAAGCAAGGGGGGGAGTGGAGCTCCTTTTCCTCGTTACGATTAAAGGGGATTGCACTCGATGAGTTTGCAGGGATCGAGTCGATGGAATTAGATTGGGAGTGGAGAGAATTACTCCTTCACGGGAAAATTCAATCGCTCAAGCTTGAAGCCCCCCAGATTCGAACCGCAAAATTGGCGAAGGCTTTTCCAAAATCGGAGAGCCCAGAAAAGAAATCGGATCTGATGCAGCTGTCGATCGAGAGGATCGAGATTAAACGGGGCTATCTCTTTCTTGAAAACATGGCTCCAGGGGTTCATTTGAATATACCCCTTGGTCGTGTTACCCCTCTGATCGTTGAAAACTTTCAGATCGGCAATCCGGAAAGTAAGGCGGCACAGACGTTACAGCATTTAATCTCCTCCGATTTTATCCTTTATTCTCCAGTCGATGCAACCTCTCCTGTATTAGGAGTTGAGGCTTTTGAGATCGACTTTACCTTTCAAGAGCTTGCCCAAAATCGAATCCAGAAATTACGCATTAAAAAACCGACGATTTATATCGGCCCCGACCTCTTTTGGTATTTGGAGAAGTTCCAGGCCGATCAAAAAAGTGATCCTTCGACTCCTTGGATCATCCAGCGCTTAGAAATTGAATCCGCAGGAATTACGATTAACGGATTCGGAAACCCAGGACTCAAGATCCCGTTATTGATTAGTAAAAATATTGAAAACGTCAGGACCGATCAATTCGGAGAGATCTTCAAACGCAATCAGTTTGAAGTTGTGAAAGGAGATCAATATTATCCTTCCTATGGATTGAAGATTAATCAGTTTGATGGGCGTATCGAATTCGGGCTTCCGGTGACCGAGGAGAGTGTGATCAATCAGGTGATTAGTTTAAAGGCGGAGACGATCGAATGGAAGAAGCTTTTGATAACCGAGCCGTGGATCTCCGTGACATTTGACTCTCGGGGAGTATTTGGAAAGATCGGAGGAAGGGCCTACGGCGGTTATTTAAATGGTGACTGTTCGATCTATTTTAAACCGGGATTTCCTTGGACCGCCACGCTCAATGGCAAAGGACTTCAGGTGAAGGAGCCTTTTGAGAAATTAGCCGAGGATCATTTTCGGATGACCGGAACGATGAATATTGAGGTCCGTGCTGCGGCGAAATCGACGGTATTCGAGAAATCGACCGCAAAGATCTGGCTCACGGGGGGAGGTCAGATGGTCATTCCGGCGATTGATGAGGTATTGCAAAAACTTCCCGAGGCCTGGAGTCCTTTGAAGAAACAGTTGGCGACCATCGGCTTAGAGGCCTTTAAGACCTTTGACTATCGCTCTGGAACCTTCGATTTGACCTATGATCCCGTGAAGAGCCAAGCCGTCATGGAGTTGATCGGGAAGCAAGGGCGACGTCGGTTTCAGGTCGATTGGACTCAGGAGTAGTCATCACTATCCGAGGCGGGATTCCGTCATTATCCTCTTTTTCTTGAGGTGAGAAATTTTCGGTAAAGGTTATTGAATCGCTCTTTTTTAAAGATACGGTAAATATCATAATCCGAGTCGATGGAAATAATATCTGATATTCTATTTTCTTCCGCAAGCACCACAAGGGTTGCATCCGCCAAGTCCATCGGTATATCTTTATATTTTTTCGATAACTCAATGATTCGATCGAGGCTCGATATTTTAATGTCTATGACCCTAAGTCCCCCGAGTCTTATCCATTCTAAAAAAGCAGTTTGAAGTTGGTGGTTTTTTGAAAGTAGATGGGTGGTTTCAGTAATCACAGGCCAAGTTGTTATCAACTCACCGATATAGCCTTTTAAAAAAGCGGTGATCTCTCGATGGTGGTGATCGTCGCTTGCAAAGAGAGCGATCAATGGACCTGCATCAATGATTGTGCTTCGCATGAAGATTTTCCAAGTATCTTACTTTTGTCATGGAGGATAGGTCTGGAGTTCCTAAAGAATGTTTTCCAAACAGGTGTTTCCCGAGCTCGTAGGGACTTTTTTGTTGGCTAAAACGAGCTAAGTATTCACTGAGAGCAGTGATGATAACTGCCGACTTCGTGGAATGTCGGGTTTTCGTAACGATTTCAAGTTCTTTTTCTAATTTATCAGGGAGTCGTACGGTAAGCATAAGTTCCTTGTATGACAGTATTGTAATACAGATCATAACTTTGTCAAGTTCTTGAATTATTATAAATAAAACTTTCCATTACCGACTTTCACAAAAAGCAATTTGTGTTCTGTGCGTCGATTTTCATATTGAAACCTCTGAGGGAATCCGCAAGATCTGACCTCTTTATGAGCGAACTGACGTCAAATGAACTCCGTGTCCAGCTCCCGACCTTTGAGGGACCTTTGGATCTGCTTCTCTATTTAGTGAAGCAGGAGGAAGTGGATATTTATAATATCCCGATCGAGCGCGTGACGCAGCAGTATCTCAAATATATCGAGCTGATGCAGCAGATGGATCTCGAGGTCGCAGGGGAGTTTCTCGTGGTGGCGGCGACTTTGGTTTATATTAAAAGTCGAACCTTGATTCCAAAAAGCGAGCAGGCCCCTCTTTTTGAGGAGGATGAAGAGCTTCAAGATCCTCGTTGGGAGCTGATTCGGCAGTTGGTCGAATACAAAAAATTTAAAGAGGCGGCGACGCATTTAGATTCACGGTTGGAATATCGAGATAAGATCTATCTTCGCGGTCATTTTCAATGGAACGATGCTTGGAATAATGCCCCGACTCCTCGCAAAGGAGGGGTAGGGGCCTTGGAGTTGATGGATGCCTTGAATCGAGTGCTTTCGAAGCTGCGCCAAGCCCCTGATTCCAGTAAATACTTTGATGAGAAGTTTACGGTCAGTGAGAAGATGGATTTTATCCGGAAGCTCGTGACCTTTCAGGATCAAACCCCCTTTTCACAGCTTTTTGCCGAGGCGGCCTCCCGCTTTGAGGTGGTCGTGACCTTCCTCGCTTTATTGGAACTGCTGAAGCAATGCGAGATTTCCGTGCATCAAGAGGGGGAGTTTGCAGAGATCACCGTCAAACCAAGAGACCCGAATGCCCCCGTGCATCAAGAGGAGAAATCCGAAGAGATCGCGGAAGTTCCTCGTTCCTCAACGTTTGGAACCGCTCTTGATCAAGAGGGAGATCTTGAAGAGGAATTTTTAGATCCTGTTGTGGAAGAGGAATCGGCTGAGGCAGAGCAAAATCCAGAGAGTTCCGAGGAATCGCAAGAGGGAGCGTAATTTTTTAAACTGAACGAGACTATTGAAAAAAGAAGATATTATGAACCTGAAGGGAATCATCGAGGCGATCCTATTCGCCAGCTCAAAGCCACTTTCCGAACGGCAGATCGTCAATCTGCTTAAAAAAGCAGCCAAGGCGACCCCATTGCCAGAGACAGAGTCGCTGCAAGAGACGAAGGAGTCGGAGGTCGTCGAGGTCATTCAGCAGATTAAAGCGGAGACAGCCGATAAGGGTCTTCAACTTCAAGAGGTGGGGGGCGGCTATCGTTATACAACTCATCCGGATACGGCGAATTGGGTCCGACAACTTTTTGATGAGCCGCGGTCTTTTAAATTAAGTGCCTCCGCCTTAGAGACCTTAGCGGTGATCGCTTACCGACAACCGACGACTCGTGCCGAGATGGAATCGGTGCGCGGGGTGGCGGTTGATGGTGTTTTGGACACTCTTTTAGAGCGAGGGATGGTTCGGTCGGCAGGCAAAGCGGAAACCCCCGGACGACCGGTTTTGTATGAGACCACCCCTGACTTTTTAGAGATTTTTGGGCTTGGAGGATTGGATGAATTGCCGAATATCGACGAACTCCGTCGAGTTCTCGTAAAAGTGACGGAAGAAAAACAAGTTCAGGAACAGTCTCATGAATCTCGACAAACTACGCCTACAGATCGACCAACTGGATCAGAAGATTCTTCGCCTGCTCAATGAGCGGTTGACTCTCGCTCCGGTCATTGGTCAAAAGAAAAAACTCGTCGGGGGAGCGATTTTTGCTCCCGATCGAGAGGAGCAGTTGTTGGATCGCTTATTGAAATCCAACCGGGGCCCCTGTGAGGAAAAAGATTTAAGAGCCATTTATCGAGAGATTTTTTCGAGTTCACGCGCTCGTCAAGGGGGAATGACGATTGGGATTCCTGTCGATGATATTGCGAGCTTTGGAGTGGCTCAATCGGTTTTTGGGAATCAAGAGCGCTATCGGGGGGTTGAGGGGCTGGAGAACGGATTAAGTGCGTTGGAAAAGAAAAAGATCGATCTGCTTTGTATTCCGATGACGGTTTGGCTTGCCGCCGCGGAATTTTCTAAAAACAGTGAGAAACTCTCGAAACGGCTTTCCTTATTTTCACAAATTCAGCCCCCTGTTTTAGGCTCTCATCAACAGAGATCTCCTTTACCTCCGTATTGGCTGATTACTGGAAAAACCGTTTTGACTCCAACCTCAGAGATCCGTTCCGGGTGGTTCTTTTTTGAGGGAAAACCGAATCCCCAATCTCGGGCGATTCTGCAGAAGTTTTTTCAGGAAGAGGGCTGGGAGCCCTCGATCGATCGAGTCATTGAGTATTCCAATCGACAAACTTGGCGCTGTGGTGTTGAGTGGAGAAAAGTTTTGAGTCTCTCAGAATACAAGAATCGGAAGCTTCAGTTGAGGAAACTGAAAAGTTTTCAATCCTCGGTGATGATTGGCTCGGAACGGAATCTCGGATGAGCGAATCAAATCCTATTAAAATCCCTCCGCCAGTCCCTGCGACTTCTAAGCAGGAGGGAAGCCCAGTTGCCCCTAAGGTTAGTGAGGGGACGGCTCCTATCTCCATTCAATTTCCGAAAAAGGTGGGTGAGGTCACGAAGATTACTCAAGCGATTCAAATTCCTACGGTTCCCTCCCCAGCAAAAGCGGCTCCCAAACCCCCTTCGAAGCCGATCTCGATTCCGAAAGCGGAACTGAAAAGCGATTCCATCCAGAGATTAGGGGGTTGGTTTAAACCGAAGACAAAGTCGGGAGAGAGCTCAGAGAAATCTTTGCCGATCCCCATCTCCGTCGCTTCTCCCACAAAAGCCCCCGTAAAAGAGGAGGTCACTCCGACTCCTGCTCCCCCGAAGCCGATCCTTTCTGAAGAAAAGCCCAAAGCCGAAGAAAAGCCAAAGGTTGAGGAAAGTGCCTTTCCTTGGGTGGCGCGCGATCGTTCGGATGAAAAGCCAGAGATTCTTTTGCCTTTGGTTGAAACCTCTGCGATTCCGATTGTAAAAAAAGAGGTTTCCCCTCCTCCCTCAATTTCTGCCCCTCTCTCCACTCCTACGGTTGCGACGATTAAAATCTCCCCTGAATTAATCGAAAAGCCCAAAGAGAGTACTCCTCCCCCAAGCGAGCCCTTGCCGCCTTTTATTAAATCGGGGGCTCCGAGTCCTTTGGTGAAATCGAACCAGCTCCCTTCTGTAGAGAAGAAAGAGGAGGAAAAGAAGAAACCAGAGCCCTCAGCAGCCTCCCTTCCGTCCAAAGAATCTCTGGAGCAACCCCCTGGATTGCTTTCTCGTAAACGCTATGAGGAAAAAGGGGTAAAGGCAGAGTCTGTCACAAGTGAGCCAAAAGCTAAAAAACCGTTTCCTCTCTGGCTCCGGATTATTCTTTGGATTCTCATCCCTTCCGCGATTGCCGGAGCCGGATACGCCTACTACCTTCATTATCGAGAGACAAAATTGGTCGGCCAATTTTCCCTTTCCAGTCTTCGTCTCGATAAAAAAATCTACATCGTTAATAATTTTAGTGCTGATGTCCATGTGTTGGCGGGTGAGTACAAGGAACGACTGCAGCCCGTTCGAGATCAGATTAAAGATCGGGAAGTCGTTGTTCGACGCGTCAAAGGGGATCTCTCCTCCATTGAATCGCGAGTCAAATTAGTCGATCAAGAACGGGCCTCGGTTCAAAAAGAGATCGATCTTCAGATGGAGTCTGGGAAATCGTATCAAAAAAGGATCTGGGAGACAGAAGGACTCGTGATTGAAAAAGAGTACGATCGTCAGCTGGAGCTCTTCCATAAAAGCGTCCAAGAACGGGTGAAAGTTCTTCAGATTAAGTGGGAGCCCGGAGATTTGCGTTCCCCAGAAGTTTGGGCAAATGCCTTTCGTTTAGGGCTCTACGATACCCCTAAAAGCGTCAAAAGTTCTGTGGAACGGACCTGGATTGAAAAAGAGCTTCAGAAATGGCGGGAATTAGAAAAACAATCCGAAAACGGAAAAGAAGGAATCCGTGATCGCATTGATCAATATCAAGAGAAGATTAATGAAAAAGTGCTTTCTTTCAAGGAAAAGGCTCAGGTTTTAGAAATGAAAGCGTTAGAAGCCGGTCAAGAACTCGCTCCCCTCAAAGAGGAACTCGCCCACGCAGAGCGCGATTTAAAAGAGTCTCAGAATGAGGAGAAAAGTTACTTAGATTACTATTATAAACAAATCTTAGAACTTCCCGAAAAGAATATTCGGATGGCGATTGATCTGCGTGCAGACAATACGTTCTATTGGGGGAAGATTCATGAAAATCGCGCCTTTCCTGCCGGAAGCTACCTGCTCTTTGCCAAAGGCAAAAAAGGGGAGGAGGATTATTGGACTCTGCTCGAGATTCCCTTGGTCGATTTCCATAAAACAGATCTAGAAATTACGCAATCAGCCTTTATGCCGCTGATCGATTATTTAAAGGAATAAGAAAGCTGGTTCCTGCCTTCTTGCATTCCTAAGAGCGTTGCATTGGAATTCCTCTTCAAAAAAGAAGGGACCCCTTTTACTTTATGAAAAACAATCACGTCTGGTTTCGTTCGATGGCCTCTACCGAGGAGGAGCTTTGGAAAGAGCGGCTTGTGGAATGGAGCTCCGATCGCTTAGTCTTTCTACAGTCGAATCGCAGTTTTTTTGTTCATGTCTATGCGATTTCCTCTGCGAAAGCGCAAAGTCTCAAGAGAAAATGGGGCGGGACTTGCCGCGAGATCAAACCGTACGAAACCTCACCTGAAATTGAGCTTAATCTTTTCGGAAAATTTAAAGTTCAATCACGCGAAATTTCTCAACCCCATCCTAAAATCTTGTGGGTCCCTGCGGAGATGGCATTTGGAACAGGAGATCATCCGACAACAGCGATGATTCTTCGACAGATGATTCGAGAAAAGGGGTGGCAACAAGCGGAGACGCTGGATATCGGTTGCGGCTCTGGAATCTTAGCCCTCATGGCGCGTAAACTTGGATGCAGAAAAGTTTTTGGTTTTGATAACGACCCCGCTTGTGTTCGGATCTCTAAAACCAATGAAGAGCGAAACTTTGAGGCGCCTGCGATCCGCTGGAAGCAGGGGGCCCTTGGTAAAATTAAGATCAAGAAGAGCTACGACTATTTATTGGCAAATCTTTACTCCGGGCTTTTGCAGGAGTATGCGCATGAGTTCAAAGGATTATTAAAGCCACAAGGCAAGATGATCTGCAGTGGAATCCTACGCATCGATCTCCCTCCGACGATCCGAGCCTTCAAAAAAGCCGGCCTTCAGGTCAAGCAAATCCAGACCAAGGGCAAATGGTCGATGGTGATCCTTCAAAAATAATCGGGGAAGGGGAGTAACTCGCGCAGAGACGCGGAGAAAGAAAGGCTAATCGGCTGATGGACTGTGGGGCTGATGGGAGAGAAAGAAGAAATAACCACAAAGTTAAATACAAACCCGACAAAGAGTAGATGCAGGAATTCCCCAAGTTTTAAATCCCCAATATCAAAACAGGATGAATCGCCCTTGTTTTGAATGCCTTTAAATTCGTGTTTATTCGTGTCCATTCGTGGTCAAAAATGATTTTGAATTGTTTTGATTTGCAGCCCTTCAACCCCCTGCCAAACAGAAATGGCTCTGCCTATTTTACTCTTCGTCGCTAAAAGCTCCTCTTGGTTTTGCGAAAATCTGCGCAATCTGCGGATAAATGTGCGGTTCAGTTCCTATGATAGATTGACGGATCGCTTGACGGGTTAGGGGGATGGGGTTTAACTCAGGGATGAATTTAATCATCGTTCCATCAAAATTGGAGGAGACCTTTGAACTCAAGGGAGAGATTCCTCCCACTATTTTAGCTTTGGAGGATGAACTCGTTCGCTCAAAAGAGGCCGTTTGGTATGATTTGTCCGGCTTTAAAACCGAGGAGTTTATCGAGGTAAAAGGGGAGATTGGAACGGGACTCATGTATCGCTGCGGGCGATGTGGCGATTGGCTACCCGGAGAGATTAAAAAGAGCGATTTCCAAATGATTTTAGAGGCTCCATTTCCTGAATCCATCGACTTGACTCCGCAGATTCGTGAGGATATCCTGATCGATCTTCCATTTGCGCCGACTTGTCAGCTCGATGGAGAATATCGGTGTCCCGTAACAGGGGAGACCTATCCGCCGACCCCTGAAAAGACAAAGAAGTCTTTGGGAAACGAGGAAGTCTGGAAAGCACTGGAACAGTTGAAACCGAAGGAGTAATTATGGGAGTTCCCAAACGTCGTTCATCAAAAATGCGTACGCGCATTCGTAAAACAGCTAACGCAAGCAAGCTAGGAAAACTTTTCGTTGACCCGAAGACGGGCAACCGTCACCCCGGTCATACAGTTGATCCGAAGTCGGGCACGTATCGTGGCCGTCAAGTTTTGAGCAAAAACACAGGCGAATAGTCCGACATGTCGTCAGAGCCGGTGAGGATCGCGCTCGATGCGATGGGAGGGGATTTTGCCCCTGAAAATCCCGTCGCTGGAGCGATCCAAGCGCTAAAAATCTATCCTGAGTTATTTGTTTATCTCGTTGGAGATGAGCAGAAGATTTTGAATGAATTGCGAAAGCATGAGGTTCGAGATCTGACGCATCGTTTTGAGATTAAACAGACCACCCAAGTCATTGAGATGGGGGATGGAGCCGTTGAAGGAATTCGTCGCAAGAAGGATTCCTCCATTCTCCGTGCCGTCGAATTGGTTCGGGATGGTTTAGCTCAGGCGGTTGTTTCCGCTGGACATACAGGGGCGGCTTTGGCTTCGGCTCAAATCCGACTTCGTACCCTTCCGGGCGTCGCACGTTCGGCAATCGCGACGGTGATGCCGACGGAGACGAATCTTTTTGTCTTGATTGACTCCGGAGCGAATCCAGAGGTCGACCCGGAGAATTTGGTCGAGTTTGCGATCATGGGGACTATTTTTTCCCGTGAGGTGCTTCAATATAAGAATCCGCGTGTCGGCTTAATGAGTAATGGGACGGAGGATGGCAAAGGAAATTCACTCGTGAAGGAATCCTTTAAACTCCTCTCACAAGCCCCGATTAATTTTCATGGCAATGTCGAGGGACATGATCTTTTTTGTAATCCCGTTGAGGTCGTCGTCTGTGATGGATTCACGGGGAATGTGATTTTGAAAACAGCGGAGAGTATTTCCGATGCCATTTTTTCATGGCTGAAGAGAGAAATTAAAAAAAGTCCCTTTCGGATGTTTGGTGCCTGGTTGGCAAGAGGGGCTTTCCGTGCGATTCGTCGTAAGACGAATTATGAAGAGTACGGCGGCTCATTACTTCTTGGGGTGAATGGAGTTTGCGTGATCGCTCATGGGGCCTCAACCCCGAAAGCGATTAAAAATGCGATTCGAGTCGCACGAGAATCGATTGCGCATCAAGTGAATCCCATGATCGTCGAAAAAATTAAGGCTTATCATGACTCCCAAAGTCTCACCGTCTAAGATCCGATCTCGGATTATGGGGACAGGGGCCTATTTGCCAGAACGGATCATGACCAATGCCGATCTGGAAAAGATTGTCGAGACCACGGATGCCTGGATTACTGAACGGACTGGAATTCGTGAGCGACGCATCGCTGCTGATCATGAGTTTACCTCGGATATGGGGGCGAAGGCGGCCCAACAGGCCCTCACGATGGCTGGGGTTTCAGCAGATGAAGTCGATCTGATTATTGTTTCCACCTTTACTCCCGATACGATTTTTCCATCGACCGCTTGCCGAATTCAACATGCGATTGGGGCTAAAAAAGCGGGGGCCTTTGATTTGCAGGCGGCCTGCTCGGGGTTTCTCTATTCATTGGTTGTTGCGGATCAATTTTTAATCTCGGGACTTTATCGCAATATTTTAGTGATTGGTTCCGAAAAGATCTCCTCCGTTTTAAATTGGAACGATCGGAATACCTGCGTCCTTTTTGGGGATGGAGCGGGGGCGGTTTTACTTCAAGCCACCGAGCAAGGACGGGGATTGATCGTCAGTGATCTACGCTCCGATGGTGGGGAGACGGAGATCTTGACGATTCCTGCGAGCGGCTGCCGGCTGCCGGTGACGCAACAGATTTTAGATCAGAAATCGAACTGTTTATTTATGGCTGGAAAAGAGGTTTTTAAAAAGGCCGTGACGGCGATGGGAAGTTCGATGGGCCATTGTTTGAAGTCGAGCGGAATCGAGTCTCAAGAGATTAAATGGGTCGTTCCGCATCAGGCTAATCTCCGAATCATCGATGCGTTGGTGCAGCGATTAGATCTCCCTCGAGAGCAAGTTTACGTGAATTTGGATCGGTTTGGAAATATGTCTGCCGCCTGTATTCCGGTTGCGTTGCATGAGCTCAACGTGGCGGGAAAATTAGAGCGGGGGGATTTAGTTTTAATGACTGCCTTTGGCGGTGGATTGACTTGGGCAAGTGCCATTTTAGAGTGGTAACCGAAGAGAACGGTCTAAAATCAAACTCCGATGATTTCCCAAGACCTCGAAAAAGCGGTCGCTCTCCTTCATCAGGGAGAGTGCGTGGGAATGCCCACTGAAACGGTTTATGGGCTTGCGGCCGATGCCACTTCTGTTGAGGCCGTTGCCAAGATTTTTGCGATTAAAAATCGACCGACCTTCGATCCTTTAATCGTTCATCTCTCCGGCATTGAAGAGGTGGAGAGGGTCGCTCTTGATTTTCCTCCGTTGGCACAAAAGTTAGCCGAGCGATTTTGGCCCGGTCCCCTCACCTTAATTTTACCGAAGCGAGATCTTATCCCAGATCTGGTTTCAAGCGGGCTACCGACGATCGGAGTGCGCGTGCCACGCCATCCGATGGCACAATCGCTCCTCCAGAAATTTGGTAAACCCCTTGCTGCTCCCAGCGCCAATCGTTTTGGTCGCATTAGTCCCACAAGCGCTGAGGCGGTTGAAAAGGAACTCGGAGAGGCGGTGAAGCTCATCCTCGATGGAGGGCCTTGTGAGATTGGATTAGAATCGACGATTGTCGGTTTCGATCAAGGAACTCCGACGATCCTTCGCTTAGGGGGGATCTCTCTGGAGGAATTAGAATCGGTATTAGGAACGATTCGTCTTGAGAATCATCCTCATGCCCGCCCCCAAGCCCCAGGACAGATCGAGCAACATTACGCCCCAAGAAAGCCGTTGAAACTGGTCAATAACCTCGAAGAGCTTCGGAGTCATCGTGAGCCGAGTCGAGGGGCTTTAATCTGGGGAGAGGAACCAGTCGCGGGCTATGGTGAGCTCTTCAATCTTTCGCCCAAAAAAAATTGGAACGAAGCGGCGGCGAATTTTTTTCAAATGCTCCGCGCTTTGGATGATGGGCCGAGCCTCGATCTCGTTGCCTTACGCCTTCCGGAAATCGGCTTAGGCCGAGCGATCAACGAACGATTAAGTCGAGCCGCCCATGGGAGCGTAAGCGGAGTCGTACATTAAGCCACGAAAACAGTTCCGACTAAAATCGGGATGCGAAACTTAAACATGAACCGCAGAGGATTTAACCACGGATAACACAGATATCACGGATTGAGGAGGTTATGAAAATGAAGTTTCTTTTTTTTCTTACCCAGAGGGTGAAGTTCTTCTTTTATGTAAATCCCTGAAAATCCGTGTGATCCGTGTTTATTTGTACCCCCATCTCCCGCTGTACCAAAATTACTAGCACCTCCGGTGGGTTCACTTGTTCGTTTCACGAACTTTTTGTGGTTCCAACTGCTTTGTTTAGGATTAAAACTTGGCGATTTTTGAATTTAACTTGGCGGTTAAATCCACTGCGTTTAGGTTGACCTCATTTCTATGCAAGAAGGGGTTAAAAGGGCAAGAACCCAAAAAAGATTTGACGGATTTGGCGGGATCGATAGCTTTGCCTCTATGTTCTCCGTAGGAAATCTTCTTCTCGTGGCCGTCCTTTAAGGTGCGGGGTGAAGGTTTTTATCTTCGGAAAATTTCACCCTCGAGCCTGATGACTCGGGGGTTTTTTATTTTCCGAATAAAATCAAAGTGGATGAAATGATATGTACGACAAATTAAAGAAAGAGCGAACAAAGCCGATGCGCCATACGATCTCGGTTCTCGTCGAGAATCGATTCGGGGTCTTGACCCGGATCGCTGGTCTTTTCAGCGGACGAGGCTTTAATATCGATTCTTTAAACGTGGCCCCGACTCATGACGATAAAACCTCGCGGATGACGATTGTGGTTCGTGGGGATGATAAGGTTTTGGATCAGGTGACGAAGCAGTTGAACAAGCTGGTCGATGTGATTGAGCTGATCGATTTTCGTCAAGGGGAGTATGTCGATCGGGAGCTGATTTTAGTCAAGGTCAAGACCGATAGCAAAACACGGGCGGAGATCACGCAGCTCTGTGACATTTTTCGAACGAAGATCGTCGATGTGCAGCCGCATAGCCTGACGATTGAGGCAACGGGGGATGAGAGCAAGAATGAAAAGTTTATCGACTTGATGAATAACTTCGGAATCTTGGAGTTAACACGCACGGGGCAAGTCGCTCTGCCGCGTCGATAAAAGAAATATTTTACTAAGACAAAACGAGCTGCAGCGGGAGACCGTGATGCAGAGCAACAGAAGAAACAAAGAGAGGAAAAAAGAGTATGGCAGCTAAAATCTATCGTGAAAAAGATGCGGACCTGAAGGTTCTCAAAGGAAAAACATGTGCGGTCATCGGGTTCGGTTCCCAAGGACATGCCCACGCCTTGAATATGAAGGAAAGTGGCATTAAAGTCATTATTGGACTTTATAAGGGGAGCAAATCGATCGCTGTTGCGAAAGCAAAAGGATTCCCTGTTTTTGAAACTGCTGAGGCGGTTCGTAAGGCCGATGTGATTTTTGTTGCGGTGCCCGATCTTTCGATCCCTGATGTTTATAATAAAGATATCGAGCCGAATTTAGCCCCTGGAAAAGCGTTGTTGTTCTCGCACGGTTTTGCGATCCATTTCAAGACGATCGTCCCACCGAAGAACGTCGATGTCATCATGGTTGCTCCGAAGGGCCCCGGTCATCTCGTGCGTCGTCAGTTCCGTGAAGGAAAGGGCGTTCCTGCCTTAATCGCTGTGTATCAAAATCATACCAAGAAGGCGAAGCAGATCGCCTTGGCTTGGGCGAAGGCCGTTGGCGGAACTCGTGGAGGAGTCATTGAGACGACCTTCAAGGAAGAGACCGAGACCGATCTTTTCGGTGAACAAACCGTGCTTTGCGGTGGAACCGCTGCGTTGATTCAAGCCGGATATGAGACTTTGGTCGAAGCCGGATATCAACCGGAGATGGCTTACTTTGAATGTTTGCATGAATTGAAGCTCATTGTTGATCTGATCTTTGAAGCCGGAATCTCCGGAATGAGATTCTCGATCTCGGATACAGCGAAGTGGGGCGATGTTTATGTCGGACCTCGCATTGTCGATGCTCGCGTGAAAGCGAACATGAAGAAAGCGCTGAAAGAGATTCAAAATGGCACTTTTGCAAAGCGTTGGATCGCTGAAGCAAAGGGGGGCAAAAAGACTTATAAAGCGCTGATGGCGAAGGGTGAAAAACATCCGATCGAAGTCACTGGAAAGCGTTTACGTGGATTAATGTCTTGGATTGAAAAACGGGACATTAAAGGGGCACAAGCCTCTTACGAATAATCGCAGAGTATCGGTTTTCCCAATAGATCGTTTGATGGGAGAGTCATTCTCAGGTCGAACGGTCTATAGGGAGGCCTCTGCGATGCGTTTTCAGATAAAATGAAAGGAGTTTAAAGAGAGTCCTCGGATTCGATTTTGAACTCTGATTTTGAAGATTATAAATTATGTCCAATCGCATTATTCTTTTTGATACGACCTTACGCGACGGCGAACAGTGCCCTGGCGCAAGTATGAGCCCTCGTGAAAAACTCGAGGTGGCGCGTCAATTAGAACGTCTGCAAGTGGATGTGATTGAGGCCGGATTTCCGGTGATCAGTGAAGGGGATTTTAATTCGGTCCGTCAGATTGCGACGGAGATTCAAGGATCAAAGATTTGTGGCTTGGCCCGTTGTGTGGCAAAAGATATTGAGGCAGCGGCACATGCCGTGAAGCCAGCAGGGAAACGGGGACGCATCCATGTCTTTTTGGCGACCTCCAAGATTCATCGCGAATTCAAATTGGCAAAAGCGCAGGATGAAATTATTCGGATGGCCGTGGAGGGGGTAAGGCTTGCCAAAAGTTTTGTTGAGGATGTGGAGTTTTCTCCGGAGGATGCCTCGCGGACGGAGCCCGATTTTTTAGCGAGAGTGACGGAGGCGGTGATTGCCGCAGGGGCAACGACGGTCAATATTCCGGATACCGTCGGTTATGCGGTTCCTGAAGAATTTGGGAATTTGATCGGCTCGCTGTTTGCCAATGTCAAGAATATCAATAATGCGATTATCAGTGTGCATTGTCACAATGATTTAGGATTAGCGGTGGCGAATTCCTTAGCGGCGATTAAGGCGGGGGCGCGTCAGATCGAGGGGACGATCAATGGAATTGGGGAACGGGCAGGGAATGCGGCCATCGAAGAGTTGGTCATGGCGATGAAGACGCGTAAGGATTACTATCGAGATTACGAGTTGGGATTAAATCATCGTGAAATCGTGAAGACCTCCCGATTAGTCGCCCGGATGTCGGGATTGATGGTGCAACGCAACAAGGCGGTGGTGGGGGAGAATGCTTTTGCGCATAGCTCGGGGATCCATCAAGATGGGATTATTAAGAAACGGGAAACGTATGAGATTATGGATCCGACGGAGATCGGATGGGGGGAGACCGAGTTGCCGTTGACGAAGCACAGTGGACGGAATGCGTTGGAGCAACGGCTGAAGCATTTAGGGTACAAGCTTTTGAAAGAGGAGGTCGAGCGTCTCTTTGTGGAGTTCAAGACGATCGGCGATAAGAAAAAATTTGTTTATGACGATGATTTGATCGCCTTGGTTGATAATCAGATCAATGAAGTGCAAGAGACTTTTTCGCTGGAATATATGCATGTCTCCTCCGGAATCGGACAGATCCCGACGGCGACGATTCGTCTCCGCAAAGGGGAGGAGGTTTTAATGGATGCCGGAACAGGGGATGGGGCGGCGGATGCGGCGATGCAGGCGATCGATCGATTGACCGGTAAGCGGGGGCATTTAGTGGAATATCTCGTTCGTGCGGTGACCGAAGGTCATGATGCGATTGGCGAGGTCTCTTTGAAAGTGAATTTTGGCAATGGGGAGCTCGTGGGCGGAAAAGCGGCTTCGACCGATGTGATTGAATCGAGTGCGCGCGCCTATTTAAATGCGGTGAATCGCTCCTTCCTTTTGGAAAAGACAAAAGCCCTTTCGATCCCCTCGACCCCTTAATCAATAAATTTAGCCGCAAGAGAACGCAAAGAACACAAAAATTAAAAAAACAGCGTAATCTCTTAGGAAGGCACGAAAGCATGAAAGTGAAGATTTCGCTTTAAATTCCTGCATGCGTGCTTTCCTAAGAGCAACTGTCCCGATGGAATCGGGAATGGCAAAGGAGTGAAGCGAATTTTTTGCATCGATTCGGAGGATTTTCAGGATAAAGACCAAAGAAAATTGTTTTGAATTTATCCTCCCCATCCTCCCTATCGATGCAAAATTTGCATTTTCTCTTCTCTTAAGTTGACGCCAATGCTCATATGCGGGATTTCCCATTTTTAATTGCGTTATCAAGCAGGGAGTGGCGGTTAACCCTCTTTTTGCTCTTCGCCTAGGCTGTGGCGTTTAATTCCGGTTCGAGATGGAAACTTTCGAATTTTTTACGGCCATCGACGGCTTCAATGTGAGCGAAGAAATCCTCCGGATTTTCAAAGAGATGGCCTTTTTCGATATAGCTATCAGTGGTGAAGGGGGAGAACCCTTTCGGAAAGATCATATAGCGAGTTTTGAGGTAATCGCGGGCATGTCCGAGTTCATCCATCATCCCAGCACTTAACGGGGGTCGTTCGGGGTAGGGATGAATCGCAACGACGGCGTGGACTTTGCCGACGTACCAATGAAGATCGCGATGGACGGTGTAAGCATAGATGACCTCTCGATCGATATCCGATTCGAAATCGCCACCGATTTCGACGGTTTGAGGATCGATGACCACGGCATAGTCACGGAGCTTCTCGATGACTTCGTTGACGATCAGTCGTTTATCGGGAGTGGCGTAAGTCATGCTGTAGCTCGCGTAAACGACCCACGGGTTCGGTTGAACGGTTAAGGTGTAAAGGGCGTGGGGCGGTTCGTTGACGGCGATGACGTAGTGGGGGATTCCCATCGATTTTGCCCAATCTTCAGAAAGGGAGACCTCTTCGTTCATCCAAGAGAGGATATCGTAAAGCGTATGTTTGCGGGCTTTCAGAGCACGGAGAAAGGGGTCATTTTCATCCATCGATTCAATCCGTTTTTTGATCGCCCACTCAGCCTCGATGAGGGTGACGATACAATCGGGATTAATAAACTCTTTGATGATTCGAGAGTCTTTGAACTTACGGTTAATTCGGTTCCACTCGATTGTTGCAGGGGCACGGATGATGACATCTTCGAGTTTATTTTTTTGGATGAGAAATCCGATTTTTTCATACTCCCGCTCCCGGGTCAGTTCGAAGACATAATCGGTGGTTCCGAGAAGGCGTTCAAGGGGCTTGCGTCCATCTTTAGTAAATTCTTTAACGGCATCAAAAACGTGGATTTGTTTTCCTCGTCGTCGACCGTATTCCGTCACCTGATTTAAATAGGCGGCGTCACCCATGCAAGAGATCATCCCCGTCACAAGAATTTTCATAAGGAATGTAGTTTTTCAATTCGTTCTGCAATGGCAAGAACCTCTTTTTCTAAATAAGGGGTCTGATCGAAACGCTCCCTTAAAATCTTCTTCTCAATTTTTTTTAAGGTAACAAGATGTTGGACCACTTGAAGATCTTTATCTCTTCCTGTGCGTAACTTAACGAGGCATAAATCATAGGGGTCAGGGAAGTAAACCTCTGCATAGCCAGAAAGTTTTTGGAGCCGATTTTGCCATCCTTCCGGGAGTGTTTCCTGAATGGAAACTCTTAAAACATCAATGTAGTACCCGTTTTGTGAGCTAAAGAGACTTCCTTCGCCGATCGCTTCTTGAAGGATTTGAGCGGTCAGTTCATCACAGGGATCGATGACGAGATCGGCATCGAGTGAGGTTTCTAAGATTTGATGTTGTTCACCGAGTTCAGGAAAAAGAGGGAGAAAAGCGGAGGAACCAAGGATAATGATTCGTTGGCAGGAGGAGATCGCTTGAGCGGAATCGATCAGGTGTCTGAGTGACGAAAGGCGCATTCAAGGATTGTAGGGCGACGCTCTTCACGGGTCAAGATGCCATGAAATGGAGTAAAGCTTTTGAGATGAAGATCGGATTCTGTATTTGAACGGAGAATAGCAAGCAGACGATTAAATTCTTGAGGGGAACTTTGGGCCTTCAGGATGAGACTTTTCCACTCGATAAAACGATCGGGGGGCTCCTCCTTTTTAGCAAGCCATCGCTCGATGTTTTGCAGGGGGATTTCCAATCGTTCAGGGGAAAGTTCTAAAACTTCGGCGACCTTCTCATGGAATGTCATACCGTTGAGTTTAAAATAGGAAAGTGAACGGTTCAACGTTTAAATTCATTGGTGAAAAATGAATTTTCTGTCAAGCTGACTCAGTGAAGATCGCATTTATCAGTCGATGGTTGGTTGAGGAGTCCCGCCGTTTTGGGAATGAAGGGGGACCGGAGTTGCAGCGGATTCAGGCCTACGAGGAGTTAGGCCATCAGGTGACGGTTTTATCTCAAGCAGCTGATGTTCGCGGTTATTTTGAGGAGAGAGCGTTGGGCGGAATTCGAGTCGTCGTCACCCCACGCTGGAAAAGACGGAAGCTTTGTTGGATTGCTGATCGCGTTCTGAAGTGGCTGACCCCCCATCGTAAATTGGCCTCCGATACCTATGACCTTGCTGTTTTTCTTAAGAAATATGGCCCTTTTGATTGTATTGAGGCCCAGTGCGAAGAACCAGATGGATTAGTGGTCTCCGTTTTAAGTCGATTTCGCAAACTTCCTCCGTGGATGGTTTCCGTTTTTTCGTTGCGCTACGCCTTTATTGAGGGACGACCACGCTTTGCATTATTAAAGGTATTCCAACATGTTTTAAATCGAGCCGATCTTGTGAAAGTTCACTCCCCATTGGTGATGCGGACGATTCGAGAGGTCTACGGAATTACGAATCCACATGTCAAAATCGTGCCACCAAATTTGGCGATCTCCTTTTTAAGGCACCTGCGCCCGATCCCTGTGGGAGCCGATCCGAACCGAATTTTATGTGCGGGAGCCTTAAACGAAAAAAAAGGGGTGCTCGACTTTATTCGTGCGGTTAAAATATTGCATCCCAAGTATCCCGATTGGATTTTTTCAATTGCAGGAGGATCGACAAGTCGTGATGGTTATGAGGCGATTCTCAAAAAAGAGGGGGAGGGACTTCCGATCCTTTGGCTCGGCTCCCTCAAGCCAGAGGCCTTTCAAATTGAAATTACGCGATCAAAACTGGTCGTAATCCCTTCACGCTTTGATGAGTTTAATCGTGCGGGAGTCGAGGTCACCCTTTGCGGTCGACCGCTCGTGATTACCGAAAGTTGTGGGGTCTCCGATTGGGTGGAGCGATTGGAGGCGGGAGTGATCGTCAAAGCGGTCGATCCTGAAGACCTTGCGCGGGGGATTGAGGAGGCCTACCAAAAACAGTGGAATCTGGGAACAGCGCAACAGGCCTTTGCCTCCGACTTTAATCCACGGGCGGTATCGGCTTTGTCGATCAATGAGATGCAAGAGCACATTCAACCTAAAGAAAAATAAAGAGCTAAAGGCATTGTCTCACGCAATGGCGCTAAGCTTCCCAAGGTTCTCCTCGTAGGAATTTCGAAAAGAAAAAATAAAAAAAATAATTTGCCTTTTGGGGAGGAGCCTTGGGCAACTTTGCGGCTTTGTGTGAAAATGTTTTAAATTGTATTTTTTTCTGAATCGATCGAGTAGAAACCGAAAGATGTTGACCATTTGCGAAATATTTCAAGAGTGAGGGACTATGGGTTCCACGCTTGCCGATGATTTACGCTCGCTGAAAATTAAGGAAGGGGATTCGATCTCCCTTCACGAACTTCTCGAAAAAGCCGGGGATAAAGGAATTCTCCTCCTGATCCTCTTGCTCAATGCCCCCTTTCTGCTTCCGATCCCGATCCCTAATCTCTCCACCCCCTTCGGAATCGCCCTTCTCGCTCTGGGATCGAAATTAATCTGGGGAGTCCCCCGCCGTTTGCCGGAGTTCGTCGGCAAGCGCCTTTTGAACGCTAAAACCTTAAACACCATTTTAGATAACGTCTTAAAGGGCCTTGAAAAAATTGAAAAATGGATCCACCCCCGTTATCCGGCGTTAACAGAAGATAAACCGTTTGTTTATTTGAATTTCACCCTTTTGATGGGAATGGCCTTTATCCTCACCCTCCCTCTCGGCGTTCCGTTCACCAACTTTTTCCCTGCCTGGACGATCATTCTTTTTGCCTTAGGAATTTTGGAGAAGGATGGCCTCCTGATCCTCCTCGGCTATCTCTTTACCTTCCTCACCATTCTCTATTTCTACCTGATTTACCTCTTTGGATCAGCCATTTTCGTTTGGGGGAAAGAGCTATTCATGAGACTAACAAGCTGAGGACTCTCTTGACCCCTCTAAAGCCGTTAGCCTCCTCTCCTTAAAATATTTTCCGGCTGCCCTAGTCGACTGGTTCCATCTCTACTATTAAATCTCGATGAGTCTAGCGATGGATAAAAAAGATCTTGATGAAATTTTGCCGCAAAAGAACGCAGAGAGCGCAAAAATGAAAACGATAATGCATTTGTGTAATCTGATTCGTCAAACATCGTATGATATTCATCTTTATCATGGGCATGGTCATCTAGAGAAAGTGTATGAAAATTCGCTTAAAAATCGATTATTGAAGTTAGGGCTTAAGGTGGAGTCTCAACACCCGTTGCAGGTTTTTGATGAAGATGGAACGATTGTTGGTGAGTATCAGTCAGACCTTTTAGTTGAAGAAAAGATTATCGTCGAATTGAAAGCGGTTAAGACCATTCTAAGCGAGCACGTTGCTCAAATATTAGGCTATTTAAAGTCCTCGAAAATGGAGCATGGATTGCTGATTAATTTTGGGGCTTATAAATTTGAAATTAAAAAGTATGCAATGAAAAGTAGCCCAGATAACATTCAATAAAAGGAAACGATCGAGTTTGTAACTGGCCGGAATTTTTTGTGTTCTCTGCGTTCTTTCGCGGCTAAACTCTTAAAATTGTTCGGAACAGCATATCGATGAAAAAAGATCTTGATGAAATTTTGCCGCAAAAGAACGCAGAGAGCGCAAAAATGAAAACGATAATGCATTTGTGTAATCTGATTCGTCAAACATCGTATGATATTCATCTTTATCGCGGGCATGGTCATCTAGAGAAAGTGTATGAAAATTCACTTAAAAATAGCCCAGACAACATTCAATAAAAGGAAACCAGTAACCGACCCGATTTTTTTATGTTCTCTGCGTTCTTTCGCGGCTAACATCTTCGTCCCTCTCCTGGACTCCGAAACCTATAAACTGCTCTTGACGACTTTTGCTCCCTCTCCCAATAAACATTTATGGGATCTATCACTCGATTCATGATAACTTTAGGGCTCCTGGGAATTCTCTCCAGCCTTCTTCAGGCCCAATATCAAGGGGTCCTTACCTCAGTCGATCATGCTCCTGGGAATATCAGCACCACTTCGATCGAGGGGATGACTTCGGGAATCATCGGTATCCAGCAAAAAACGATCCCTTCGAATTCCTCCGGTTCGGTCACCGCAAAACTTCCTTTTTCTGATGCAAAATCGGCTCCCTTTTCACGTTCTTACTATCTCTGGGCAGAGACGACCTCTTCGACTTTATTCGCAGGCGATCTTCCCACGGTTTTGCTCGCAGCGGCAACGGTCAACGGCTACGAGGATATCGCAACGATCTCGATCATCGGCCCAAAAACAGGGGTCGACGCAACACGCTGGGATCTTCCGATGAATCTCAATATCACCTACGCCCTCTCCGCCGGCGCTCTGCCGCTCGGAGAAACCCCGACCACCGCCACCTCGTACTCTCGATCCGGGAGCGCTGCGTCGTTTGCTTCTACAGAAGCGACCCCTCAAGTGGCGATCGCTTATAAAACTTCCCCGGATGGCGCCGCAGAGGGCAACTGGTCAAATGCTTATGCCCTCACCGCAGGTACAGAAACGAAGGCGATGCTCATTCCCTCGACGCTGCAAACGTTGGTCAATCAGCCTTATTTCTCCTCTTCGACCTTTTCCAATTTTCACCTCGCTTTAATGCAATCCTCGATACGTGAGGTCGCCGCTTACTCAACGTTCCGTATTTTTCCCTTTCCTACTCCTACCCCGCATTTTTCCTCGAATCTCGGAACACCGACTCGCAATGAAAAAATCGGGAATACGACCTATCTCGCTTATTCCCTCCAAACGGATTCGGCTGCGCTCCCGACGTTGACGCTCGCCGCCTCCAACGGATTTCCTCTCACCCGTTGGGAGATTCTCCACATCAAACCGGATGGCGACTCGAAGTCTCAACTCAATACAGCAGCGGGATCAAATCCGACAAATCCCGTTTCTCTTGACCCGACGAATTTAAAGCTCAACGAACTGATTCAAACTGCAGGTACTCACACCTTCCGCCTCTACAATCGTTTCGATGAAGCCTCGATCGCTGAAGAAAAAGAGCTTATCTTTGAGCTGACCTTAGTGATTCAATTTGTCGTTAAAGTCAAAGCCCATATTCACACTTATGAATAAAAGAAAAGAAATCACTGCAAAGAGGCAAGAGTCCAAAGGAGAAAGAGAATTTCAATTTCTTTCGATCCGAGTCCTATTTTTTTGTTCCTTATTATTTTTTGTAATCCATTTGAGTGCTCAATCGACCTCCCCTTCAAAAATTCAAAAAACTCCGGACGCGATCCCATTTTCTGTTCCCTCGCCGAAGCTCATTCCTGATAAAAAAGGAATCGAACAACAACACCAACAAAGTGAGAGTTTCTTCAAGTGGATCGATCCGAAAAAAGCAACCCAGGCCTCGCGACTTCAGGTCGATCTTCCGGACTTTGCGGAACAGATCCACTACCTAGGGGATGAAAAGAATTTCACACATCTTCCCCGCGCCTCCGTTCTTCGGATTCCTCAGGAGGGAAAAGCAAAAAGATTTTTTAAATCTCAAAAAGAGATCCAAGGAAAAACGTTTATTCCTCCCGAGAGATTCATTCAAGACCATCAAAATCAATTTGAAAAAGTGGAAGCCGACAACGGTAAAGCCCCCAGCGCTTTGCCGGAGTCGAAAGAGAAAATTCTCGTTCTCTACTCCTTCGGTAAAGTGGTCATTCCATAAATCGGTTAAAGAGTGAAACCAAGGCTATCTCCTCAATGAAAATATTCTCCCCCCCGTTTCAATCGCATTGAATTCCGATTTATGATTTTAAAAACACAGGATTCACCACAAAGAACGCAAAGAACGCAAAAATAAAAAAACAATTCAGGTTAAACTCTGCTCCAGTAAAGGAGATTTTTTGACCCCTCGTTTTATTTTGTGTTCTTTGCGTTCTCTTGCGGCAAAATTGTATTTTGTGTTCTTATTCTTAAGTTGACGTAGATGAGACGGGTCGGGGTCATGATCTCTCTATAGTCGAGAGATCAAGAGCTCCCGTTCGAAGAGCAGCTCTTTCGGAAGATGATCATGCAACTTTAAAAAAAGCTCTTCATGATCCAAGGTCTTGAGCCGCATCGATTCGCGATCGACACTCATCAGTTTCTCCCATTGTTCTTTCGTGAAATCCAATCCGTTCCAGTCAAGATCTTGATAGCGAGGAACCCAACCGAGAGGGGTTTCGACGCCAACGCCGTGGCCAGTGCAACGATCGATGATCCATTTTAAGACCCGCATATTTTCACTAAATCCAGGCCAGAGATACTCTCCTCCATCTCCTTTCCTAAACCAATTGACATGGAATATACGAGGAGGGGTCGGAACCCGTTTCCCCATCTTTAGCCAATGGCGGAAGTAATCGCCCATGTGATAACCACAAAAAGGCAACATCGCCATCGGATCTCGACGCATCTGTCCGACTTTTCCGACCGCGGCGGCGGTGGTCTCGGATCCCATGGTCGCCGCAAGATAGACTCCGTGCATCCAATTAAAGGCCTGAAAAACAAGCGGGGTATCGGTCGTTCGTCGGCCACCAACAATAATCGCGCTAATCGGAACCCCTTCCGGATTTTCCCATGCCGGATCGATCGTCGGGCATTGACATGCAGGGGCTGTAAATCGAGCATTGGGATGAGCCGCTTTTCGTCCACAATCGGGAGTCCACGGGAGTCCTGTCCAATCGATCAACTCCGCAGGGGGAGTCTCGGTCAATTCCTCCCACCAAACATCTCCATCGGGGGTCAACGCAACATTCGTAAAAATGGTATTGGCCTTCATCGACTCCATCGCATTGGGATTCGTTCGCAGTGAAGTGCCGGGGGCGACCCCAAAAAAACCGGCTTCCGGATTTATCGCATAAAGCCGGCCATCCCATCCCGGTTTAATCCAGGCGATATCATCCCCAACCGTCCAAATCTTCCATCCTTGAAAGGCTTTTGGGGGGATCAACATCGCAAAATTTGTCTTCCCGCAAGCGCTGGGGAAGGCAGCCGCAACATAGGTCTTCTCCCCTTGAGGGGATTCCACCCCTAGGATGAGCATATGCTCTGCCATCCACCCCTCATCGCGAGCCATTACTGAGGCAATTCGTAATGCGAAGCATTTCTTTCCTAATAAAGCATTGCCGCCATAGCCGCTTCCAAAGGACCAGATCGAACGTTCCTCTGGAAAATGAACAATATACTTTTGGTCTTTATTACAAGGCCACGCAACCTCTTGAACTCCCTCTCCCAAAGGCATTCCGACGGAGTGCAAACAAGGGATAAAACGTCCTTTCAATCCAAGAACCTCCCACACTCGCTGCCCCATGCGAGTCATAATTCGCATATTCACGACCACGTAAGGAGAGTCGGTGATCTCAATCCCAATATGGGCTAACGGGGAGCCGATCGGCCCCATACTAAAGGGGACGACATACATCGTTCGGCCCTTCATGCATCCTCGGAAAAGATTTTTGAGATTTTTCTTCATCTCTGCGGGAGGCATCCAGTTATTGGTCGGACCGGCATCATCCTTAGAGATACTACAGATATAGGTTCGATCCTCGACTCGAGCGACATCGGAGGGATCGGAACAGGCAAGATAACTATTCGGTCTTTTGAGAGGATTCAGTTTCTTTAAGGTCCCGGAAGCGACCATTAAATCTAAAAGAGATTGATTTTCACTCTCCGATCCATCACACCAATGAATCTGATCAGGAGTACAGAGCTCCTCGATTTCCTTTACCCATTCCATGACTCCGAGATTCGTTGTGGGGATCGTCATAATAACCTTATTTGTGGGATGATTTAATTTAAAATCCGCCTCATTTTCTTTCTTTTACTTATGATAACCTACTCCTCGTAAAAATACTTGTAAACATCGACTTTGAAATTATCATGAGAAATAAGTGTTGCTTTCATCAACTATGAAAAAAACTTTTTTCTTACTCCTTCTTTTTTCCCTCCTCCCCTCCTGGGGGATCAGTGAAAAAATGACGATCGCCGCAGACCCGTGGCTTCCGTTTACCGGAGAGCAAAAGGAGGGAAAGCAAGGCTATCTCATCGAAATCGCCAAGGCGATTTTTGAACCCCTAGGAATCGAAGTCGACTATCAAACGATGCCTTGGGCACGTTCGATCGAAGAGGGGCGTAAAGGAACGATCCAGGCAATCGCGGGGGCGTATAAAACCGATGCTCCTGATTTCATTTTCAGTCAAAAACCGCAAGGGCAATTAAAAGAATGTTTTTATGTTCTCAAAGGGAATCGATGGCGTTATCAAGACTTACCCTCTCTCGAGTCGATCTCCCTTGGGGTGGTGAATGGCTACTCTTACGGAGAGAAGCTCGATCAATACATTGAACAAAACAAAACAAACCCCAAACGAATCCAAATCCTCTCCGGGGAGAAGGCACTTGAGTCGAATCTCCTCAAACTTCAGAAAAAAAGAATCGAGGCACTTGTTGAGGGAGAAACAGTGATGACCTATTTTCTCAACGATCAGAATTTAAAAATCGATCTTCAGGAAGCGGGGGTGAATACGGTTCATGAGGTCTATATTGCTTTCTCCCCGAAAAATAAAGAGTCCAAAAAATATGCAAAGCTCTTGGATGAAGGAATCCAGAAACTTCGCCTTTCTGGAAAACTCAAAGCCATTCTCGATTCCTACGGAATTCTCGATTGGGCCCCATGATCTTAGACTATTTTAAAAAGCGAATTGCGCTCTATTTCGCGGTGATTCTGATTGGCGTCGTTACTTTAGTGACCGTTTCAACTCAAGGATATCGCCTTTATCGAGAGATCGTGAATTTAAAGGAGGATCAACAAACGACGATCACTCATCTTGCGGACTTTTCTACGCTGGCCCTCTCTCAAGCTCTTTGGAATCTTGATAAAGGGTACGCGCAATCGATTGCGGAGATCGCCATCTCCGATCCCAATCTCCTTTTATTTGTCGTTCGCGTCGATCAAGAGGAATTTATTTCGTTACGACAAACCGCGGCCGTGGGAATCGAATTTACCGAAGGCAAACTCAAACCCTCCGAGATTCGGAAAACGGTTCATCCAATTTATTATCAATCAAAAAAAATTGGAGAGCTCCATCTCACCTATTCACTCAAAAAAAATCAAACGGAGATTACGAACAAACTTTGGAATACGGTTCTCGATCAACTTTGCATTATCTTGCTGATGATTTTTCTCGTGTTTTTCTTTGCTCAACGGGAGATCTTAAAGCCGATTCGAATCATTCAAGAATTTTCCTCTAAAATTTCAAAAGGAGAGTTTCATCATCGGATTAATTTGCAGCTCCCAAACGAAATTGGAGCCCTTGCGGAAAATCTTGAAATCATGCGAGATTCGATTCGAACCTCTTTTAATAAACTTACAGAGGCAAAGGAGACTCTCGAAGAAAAAGTAGAAAAGCGAACCGTTGAGCTTCAAGAGATCAATAACAAATTGCAATTAGAACTCGAATTGAAAGTGCTCCTCAACCGAGAGCTTATTCAAGCTCGCGAGAAGGCGGAGGTCGCCGCTCTTTCAAAGGCGCGATTTCTTGCCAATATGAGCCACGAGCTTCGGACTCCTCTCACCGGGATCATCGGATTTAGTGAGCTTCTTCTTGAGGATCTCGATGTCAAAACAACAAACCCTCAGTGCCTTGAGGATATTCAACGGATCCATTCTGCAGGGAAACATCTTCTGAATATGATCAACGATGTGCTCGATTTCTCGAAAATTGAATCGGGAAAGATGGAGGTCTATCCTGAGAAAATCTCCCTCCTTGAATTCCTCGATGAAACGACCGGCATTCTGAAACCCAATTTCAAAACCAAAAACAATCAATTCCTTTTGGAGGCCGCAGATGCGGCTGACGATATCGAACAAGATCCCAAAAAACTCCGTCAATCTCTTCTTAATCTTCTCGGGAATGCCAATAAATTTTGCTCCTCGGGAAAAATCGTTCTTCGGGTTTTTTCAAAAGTTCAAGAGGGAGTCTCTTGGACGCATTTTGAAGTCTCTGACACCGGAATCGGAATGACTCCCGAACAGCAGAAACAGCTGTTTCAAAGTTTCCAGCAAGCGGATGCCTCGATCTCCCAAAAATTTGGCGGGACCGGTCTAGGACTTGCCATTACAAAATCTTTTGTCGAGCTCATGGGAGGGTCGATTCAAGTCACGAGCCAATTGGAAAAAGGGAGCTGTTTTTCGATAATACTTCCTTCCCATTTGAAAGTCGGCTCGGAATGAAAAAAATCCTCTTCATCGATGACGTTACCAGTAACCATACCCTCGTGACACGATTTTTATTAAAGGATGGCTATGAGGTGATCTGCTGCGATTCAGCAAAGCAATCCTGCCAACTTCTCCTTGATCACCAGTTTCATCTCGTGATTACCGATTATGGACTTCCCGATGAGAACGGAATTCAAATTGCTCAAAAACTAAAAAATGATTTAAGAACAAAATCGATTCCGATCATTCTTCTGACTGCTGGAACCTTTGATATCGAAGAAAGAATGCGTCACGAAACCTTTACCGACTTCATTCTCAGAAAGCCGATCGATTTCCCCCTCTTGCGCAAAACCATTCGTCAACTCATCCTTTAACCCAATTCATGCAGTAGAAATCTATCGGGAGCGATCTGGCAGCTGCGCATGGGCGTCAACTTAAGAAAAGAGAAAATACAATTTTAACCGCCAAGAATTTTAAACCGCTTATCTTCACTCATCCTCGCTAATAGGGTGCCTCAAAACAGGGCAAATTCCGATCTGTGAAATCCGCTTCCATACGTGGTTAATCCGGTATTTATGAAAATAAGAGCGGAATAAAAACCATTTAATAGGGAACGCAGGAAAGTAGGTCTTTAAAAAACAAAAAACGAAGAAGTCTTATTTCCTTTTTTCCTGATTTCCCTATTTAATTGTCTTTCTTTTTTTGTTTTTAGTAGGAGACCCGCTAAACTCATTTGCACCCTTAAGGAGATATCCTTGGTTTTGCTCTTTGACCGATTTATCTTAATACTCTAAAAGGGATCGAAGTTCCTGAACCCCTTCAATGGGAGCGCTTTCGGGTTGATCCTCCCAATTTTCTAAAAAAGAGGCTGTCGATAAGATTCTTTGAGGAACCTTATCTGTTTTTTCTAACAACAAAACGATTTCTTCGGACCTCTCCTCCTGATGCAAAAGGAT
>CAMAQI010000006.1 GCA_945860255.1 Methylacidiphilum caldifontis | reverse complement strand
CTCTCTTCCTGGACACCTCTTACAGTCGTGAATCGTTTAATTCGACTGATGGGACTTTCACCCACAAGAACAGCGCACTCCACGGCGCGCTGTGAGAAAATGCCTTTGAATGTATTCCTTAGGTTGACGCGCATGCGCTGGTGCGGGATCAGATCGTCTCCTCCAAACCCTTTTGGAGTCGGCACTCCATTTCCATGGCATTAAATTCCGATTTATGAGTTTTTAAAATACAGTTTCTTCTGTTTTTGTTTTCAGGCTTTGCCGAATATTTTTGTCGGAACGAAAAAGTAATGAGAAGAATTTCAAGAGTAAGGGGCTAACCGATTCTGAACAAAACAGAACTCCTCAACGATCTTCCCCTGAATCAAATGCTCTTGAATAATCCGCTCCAAGACCTCGGGGGTACAGGAGTGATACCAAGTCCCCTCGGGATAAACCACGGCAATCGGACCGTTCACACAAATTTGGAGGCAATTCACCTTCGTTCGATAAACTAAAGCCTGTGGCCCCGTTAAATTGAGTGCCTTGAGTCGTGCCTTCAGAAACTCCCACGAAATCAGACTTTTCTCAATGCGACAGCACTTCGGCTTGCTCGGTTCTGCACAAAGAAAGAGATGACGCTTCACGACAGAAACTCCAAGTTCCTCCCCTTTTTTTTGTAACTCCAACTCTATTTCTAATCGATCACTCATGGGGTCCCTCTTTTGATTCTATTTCTTGCATTCGTCCCTCAAATGAACATCGACTCCGGCTCGTTCGGTTTATGAATTGATATCAGTGATTAACAACCCGACATCATCCTGAAAGCCGATCCCCTCTGAATATTTCAACAGATCGGCTTCGAGTGCCTCAATCATCTCCGCACTGGAGAGAGTGTGATGCTGTTCAAACCAACCTCGAAGTCGCTCCGCTCCATAAGCCACTTGATTGCGATTTTCAATTTCGAGCAATCCATCGGTAAAAAAGAGGATTCGATCCCCTTCTTCATAGGAGAGCTCGACAACGGGATAAGCCGCATTCTCATCAATCCCTAAAATCGGCGAGCGCACTTCGTTTTTCGATACTAAAGACTCCACCTTGCCGTTCGCTCTCATTCGAAAAGGAACATAGTGACCAGCATTGGCAAATTGGATTTTCTTCGTTTCAAGATCAATTCCTATTGCTCCGACAGAAATTAAACTCACCCCTTCCAATCCGTGAAAAGCCTCTAATAAGCCCCGATTAACTTTCTCGAGAACGGCTCCCGCAGAGATCGGGGAATGATTGAGTTGAGAAATAATCGCTCGAATCATCGAGACGATCAAAGCCGCTTGGACTCCATGCCCCATGACATCTCCCATCAAAATCACTCCACGGGATTCATCAAATTTAATCACATCACAAAAATCTCCTCCAACTAAACCGGAAAAGAGAAACTTTTGATTAAAGGTCAAAAGCGATTCTGAGGAGGAACTAGGACCAGAAAAAGTCGGAAAAATTTTCAACATCAACGCTTTTTGAATCTCTGAAGCTAAAATCAAATCCTCCTGCAGTTGCTTATTTTTAGCGATTAACTCTTCATGGGCTTGATGAAGCTTTTGCTCTGCCAGAACACGCTTTGTCACATCTCTTGAAACTCCGAAAATTCCGATGAGTCCTCCCTTTTGATCGAACCAAGGAACTTTCGAAGTCGAGACCCAAGACTCCTTCCCCTCACTCCAAATTTCGTGCTCTATTTTATCTAAGAGAGGGACTTGGGAGCGTAAGATCTCCTGTTCGTCCTCAAAGGCCTCGCGGGCATGATCTCCCATAAATATATCGAAATCTGTTTTTCCAAGCAGATCCTCGGCCTTCTCAAGGCCAAAGCGTTGAACCATCCATTCATTCACCAGAACAAACCGACCCTCCTTATCTTTAAAATAAATGCCGTCGGGAAGGATCTTCAAAATCGTCTGAAGATAAGAATCTTGATCTGACATAAAAACAATTAAAACAAAACGCTCTGAGGAAAGCAAGAAGGAGGAAGCCTAAACGATTTTTGTCGGGACTCATTTTCCCTTCTTCCTGCTTGCGAATTCTCTTCTCAAAGCTAACTATCAAAATTGTGAAACAAAAACTCCTTCTCATCGATGATGAAGCTGATGTCCATTACTCCTTCAAGCGAGTTCTGGAGAAGGAACCGATCGAGATCATCACCGCTGACTCTCCAGAAGCTGGAGTCAAGCTCGCCAAATCAGAAAACCCTGATCTCATCGTCACCGATATCCGAATGGGCAATCGAAATGGTCTCGACGGGCTTCGTGAACTTCGACTTCATAATCCGAAGCAAATCGTCATCGTCATGACCGCCTATGGTACCTCTCAAACCGCCATCGAAGCGATGAAGCTCGGCGCCTACGACTATATTTTAAAACCGTTTGATATCCCTCAACTCAAAGCGCTGATCACCCGAGCCCTTCAAGCGGCGGCAACACAAAAAACGGAGACCCCCTCTTTTCCAACGAAACTCACGGCAGAAGAACTTCGTCAAACGATTGTTGGAAACTCTCCTGCGATGCAAGAGGTCTACAAAATCATCGGACAAGTCGCCTCCACCCCCGCTACCGTTCTGGTCACAGGAGAAAGTGGCACAGGAAAAGAACTGATCGCCCGTGCGATTCATCAAAATAGTCCGCGCTTCAAAAATGTCTACGTCGCCCTCAACTGCGCGGCGATCCCTGAAAATCTTCTCGAAAGTGAACTCTTCGGACATGAAAAAGGGGCCTTTACGGGAGCGATGAATCAACGAATCGGTAAATTTGAACAGTGCGATGGAGGCACTCTTTTTCTTGATGAAATCGGGGAAATGCCCCTCGCGACCCAAGCGAAGTTTCTGCGGGTCCTCCAAGAGGGGGAGTTCACTCGACTCGGAAACAATGAGTCGATGAAAACCGATGTCCGAATCATCGCTGCAACCAATAAAAATCTCACGACGATGGTCGAAAATAAAACTTTCCGCGAAGATCTCTACTACCGCTTGAATGTCGTCCATCTTCACCTGCCTCCACTCCGTGAAAGAACGGGGGATATTCCCCTGCTTGTCGAATACTTCATGAACAAAATTCGCCTTAAAACGCCGAATTCTCCCTCAAAAATCTCCCCTGAAGCAATGGAGATTCTCAAGTCCAATCCGTGGCCTGGAAACGTCCGCGAACTCGAAAACGGTCTCCAACGCTGTATGGTGATGGCCTCTGGATCAACGATTCTTCCTCATCATCTGCCAAAAGAGTTTACAAAAATCGAAGGAGTTCCCCCCCTCCTCTCCCATTCCTCCGAGAGAACGACCACAACTCACGAGCAACTCTTCGATCAGCTCTTTGAATCCCTGCGTCAACTTCCCGATCAAAACCTTATGGAACTCCTCCAAAGAGAATTTCTCCTTCGCGCCCTGAAAGCCACTCACCATGATGAAGCAAAGGCAGCAAAAATTTTAGGAATCACAAAAGCGGCTTTGAAAAAAATAGTGGGCTAAGAAAACGATTTAAAGTCTTTGTGAAGCCTCCTGCCTGACCTCGATTCCCCTCTTGATTCATTCATGACGAGAATCTCTAGGGAATCATCGATTGACTGAATTCCTACTTACTGGTTATATCCAAAACAAATACAAAAGGAGAATCACGATGATCGTAACAACCGCAGAACTCTACAAACTCGCCTATGGCAAATACGCCATTGGCGCCTATAACATTAATAACGCCGAGCAAACGATGGGACTTTTCCGCGGTTGTATCCAATCCAAAGCCCCTTTTATTATTCAAATCTCCAAAGGGGCCCGTAAATACACGGATAAACGAATGCTCGAAGCGATCATTCGCTCCGCTGCCGAAATCTTCCCTGAAGCGATTTTTGCGGTCCATCTCGATCACGGTGATGAAGAGACTTGTATCGATTGTATCCACTCAGGCTTTTACAGTTCGGTCATGATCGATGCCTCTCACGAATCTTTCGAGCAAAACGTCGCGATCACCAAACGAGTGGTTGATCTTGCTCATTCTAAGGGGATCAGCGTCGAAGCAGAACTCGGACAACTCGGGGGAGTTGAAGAGGATATCCAAGTCGATGAAGGTCATGCCTGCCTCACAAACCCTGAGGAAGCAGTTGAGTTTGTGAAACTCACCGGTTGTGACGCCCTCGCCGCAGCGATCGGAACCAGCCACGGGGCTTATAAATTTAAAGGCCATCAATCGCTTCGCTTTGATGTCATCGAATCGATTCAAAAACGAATCTACGGAACTCCGATCGTCATGCACGGAAGTTCCAGCGTCCCTAAAGAGGAGGTTCGTCGAATTAATGCAGCGGGCGGAACTCTTGATCCAAGTGCCTGCGGAGTGGATGAGAATGAATATCTTCCTGCCGCCAAACTGGGGGTGACTAAGATCAACATCGACACTGATGGTCGTTTGGTTTGGACTCGAGTTCATCGCGAATTCTTCCGTGATAAACCTAGCGAGTTCGATTTCCGTCCTCCAGGAATCACCTTTCAAACCGAATACGCTAACTTTATCGCTGCCAAAAACGTAAAGCTCGGTTCAGCGGATAAGCTTGATGAGATTCGTGCGGCATTAAAAAAATAGTCGCTCCTTATTTGAATTTAAAATAGGGAAATCTGGCCCGAAATGCTTCGGGCTGCGAAGAGTTGAATGAAGGAAATTAGCCGCAAAAGAACGCAGAGAACACAAAATAAAATGAAGCTTCAAGAAATCTTTTTTCGGAGCAATAAATCGGTTTATTTTTGAGTTCTTTGCGTTCTCTGTGGCTAAATTCTCTGTTTTTAGGTTTAAGTCCTTCCTCGCGAGAGATCGTTTCTACTACATGAATCCGGTTTATCTCGACTCGTAAACATTCAAATCAGGCAGAGCCTCTCCGCAATACAAACAACTCAAGCGCTTACTATTAGAATTCCGATGGCATCAAACATAAGAAAGATTTGTCAGAAGATTCATCTACGCCTTAATCTGGATTCCTAACTCTCTTAGCTGCTTCATCTCCACCGTCGCAGGAGATTGCGACATCAAGTCACATCCGCGATTGTTCTTCGGAAAGGCGATGACATCGCGAATCGAATCGCAACCACAGACCAACATCACCAATCGATCGAGCCCTAATGCTAAACCGCCATGCGGTGGGGCTCCAAAACTAAAGGCCTTTAAAATATGCCCAAACATCTCCTCTTGCTGGGTCTCATCGACACCGAGAACTTTGAACATCTTCGATTGTAACTCCCCTTCATGAATTCGAATGCTTCCCCCGCCAATCTCAACGCCGTTTAAAACCACATCGTAAGCCTCCGCGCGAACTTTCGCATACTCCCCCGATTCAAAAAGGGCCATATCCTCCGCTTTCGGACGGGTAAAGGGATGGTGAACCGCATTCCACTTCTGATCCTCGGCACTGAAATCCAATAACGGAAAATCGACAACCCATAAGAAATTCAAAGCGGTATTCCCCTCCAGCCATTTGCAAATCTCCGCCACTCGAAGACGAATCCGACCCAAAACTTCGGTCACAACGCTCCATTTATCGGCACCAAAGAGAATGAGATCCCCCTCTTCGATCTTAAGACGTTCGGTCAATGCCGCCTTTTCCTCGGGGGTAAAAAACTTCACGATTGGCGATTTCCACTCCCCATTCTCGACCTTAATAAAGGCAAGCCCCTTCGCCCCATATTGCTTCGCCATCTCTGTTAATTCCTCGATCTGACCGGTCGTAATCGAGGCAAATCCCTTGGCATTGATTCCACGGACGACCCCTCCCGATTCGAGGGCTCCTTTGAAAACTTTGAATCCACTGGTTGCGAATACGGAACTGAGCTCGATAATCTTACAGTCAAAACGGGTGTCCGGTTTGTCGCTTCCATACTCATCCATCGCCTGCTGCCAAGTCATTCGAGGAAAGCTCTTTGGAATTTCAATTCCACGAGTGACTTTAAAGACATCCTGCAACAACCCTTCGACCCACGTTTGAATCTCGACGGGGGTTGTAAAGGAGGCCTCCATATCGATTTGAGTAAATTCCGGTTGGCGATCGGCCCGTAAATCCTCATCGCGAAAACAACGGGCGATTTGAAAATAACGTTCGAGACCGGCTACCATCATCAACTGTTTATACTGCTGAGGGGCCTGAGGAAGGGCGTAAAACGATCCGGGAGTCATTCGGCTCGGCACTAAAAAGTCACGCGCCCCTTCGGGAGTACTCTTCGAAAGAATCGGGGTCTCCACTTCAATAAATCCGTTGGAATCTAAATTATCTCGAACCGCTTTCGTGATCTTATGGCGCCAGCGAAGATTTTGTTGCATCTGCGCACGGCGTAAATCGAGGTAGCGATAGGATAACCGCATATCCTCATTCTCGATCCGCGTATGAATCGGAAAAGGAGGGACTCCCGCCGGATTTAAAATCTCCAGTGCCTCGACCACAAGCTCGATCGCTCCCGTTGCCAAATTCGAATTCTCTGTTCCTGTTAACCGTGCCGTCACCGTTCCGGTAACCTTGATCACAAATTCGGAGCGCAACCCATGAGCCTTTTCCGCAATCGCCGGATTTTTTTCAGGATTAAAAACGATCTGCGTCATTCCCTCACGATCCCGTAAATCGATAAAAATGACCCCCCCGTGATCCCGACGGCTATGAACCCAGCCAGAAAGCGTTGATTGTTGGCCAATGTGATCTGCCCGTAAGGCATTGCAATGATGAGTCCGATATGTCATGCGTAGGAATTACCCGAACCCACGCAAAAAAGAAGTAAAATCCCTAAATTTGTCGCATCGGCGTCAACTTAAGGAAATCCCATTTAAAACCTTTTCACACAAAGCCGCAAAGCTTCCCAAGGTTCTCCCCGCAGGAAATTAAAAAATAATGCAAAAATCTTAACAAAAAACTCATCTGCTTTTCGGGAGGAGCCTTGGGCAACTTTGTGCCTTTGCGTGAGAAATTGTTTTCGCTATTCAGCGGCGAGGACTTCCTCAATTCGAGGAAATAAAATCTCAGCCGGTCCCAGCGTTTGGCCTGTCATCGTTTTCCCAAAGCTCGCCTCGCTCAAGAGTAATGGCTCTGCGGATAGCTTCAACATCCCGCGAATCTTTGCTGCACTTTGCGGCACCACGGCCTCCACCAGAACACTTAAACGACGGCAACTCTCGACAAGATGGGCCAAGACCAGATTTAACCGAGAATCGTTCGCTGGATCTTTCGCCAGCTTCCAAGGCGCATTCACCTCAACATATTGATTGGCACTTTGAATTAAACTCCAAATCTGCTGTAACCCCAGGTGAACTTGATACTCATCCATCGATTTCCGATACTCCTCGACGACCTGATTCGAGCGCAATGCCGCATCGATTTCCGTCACCTCCGACTCCTGATAATCAGGAACAATTCCTTGACGATAACGATGCACCATCGAGATCGAACGGTTGACTAAATTTCCCAAATCATTCATCAAATCGCTTTTATAGCGTTGCATCATTTTTTCATCGGTGAAATCGGCATCTTGGCCGACGCTCATCTCCCGATTCACAAAATAACGGAAGGTGTCACTGCCAAATTTCTCGATATACGGAAGCGGATCGACGGAATTTCCCGTCGACTTACTCATCTTCGCCCCCCGATTCAACCACCATCCGTGAACGAGATATTTTTTCGGCAAAGGCCACCCCAGGGCCTTCAACATAATCGGCCAATAAACGCCGTGTGCCGGAATTAAAATATCTTTCCCAATAATATGTAAATCGGCAGGCCATTGATTTTCAGGAGTCCCAAAATTTGCAAAAGAGACGTAGTTAATCAACGCATCAAACCAAACATAAGTGACAAAATTTTGATCAAAGGGAAGCTCGATCCCCCAAGTCAATCGGCTCTTTGGACGAGAGATACACAGATCATCCAACGGCTTCTCCAGCGCGCCGATAATCTCATTACGGCGAAAAGCGGGATAGATCCACTCCGGATTCTTCTGCAGCTCCTCTTTCAACCAATCTTGATACTTCGAAAGTTTGAAAAAATAGTTCGGCTCCTTCATCCGTACCACCTCACCGAAGATCTCCGGCCACTGCCCTTCCACTTGATCTTTCTCCGTCACAAACTGCTCTTGGCGGACGCTATAGAACCCCTCATGCTCCTGTAAATAGATCTCTCCTTGATCATAAAGCGCCTGTAACGCCTCTTGAACAAATTTTTTATGAGCCGGATTCGTCGTTCGGACAAATTTCGATTGCGAGATCTGGAGCTTCTGACAAAGATCGACAAACCCCGCGGTCACCTCATCGACATACTGTTGAGGCTCTTGATTGTTTTTTTGTGCCGATTGCTGAACCTTCTGCCCGTGCTCATCGGTTCCCGTCAGAAAAAAGACCTCTTTCCCCAGACTCCGCTGATAGCGAGCGATCATATCCGCAAGACACTTTTCATACGCATGCCCGAAATGCGGACGCCCATTTGCATAATCAATCGCTGTCGTCAAAAAGAAGGTATTTTTCATAAATAGAGAGGCTCCCTACAATAGCGATGAGCGTCTCAACGACAATCAGAATAACATTTGAACCTAAAAAAGGAGAATTTAGCCGCAAAAGAACGCAAAGAACGCAAAAATGAAAAAACTCAGGTTTAACTCATTTCTTTCATTAGAAATCAATTTGACTCTCAAAGTAGATCACCAAACGGAGATTTTTTGAGGCCCCATTTTATTTTGTGTTCCTTGCGTTCTTTTGCGGCTAAATTCCTTATTTAAACTCTTCGTATCCCGTTTTTTGTCGGGGCTGCTTTCCCTATTTTAAAATCTATTTGGTTTTTGAAGTTCTGATTACTTCCACCCCGAGACGATCGCCCCCTCCATCGCCAACAGCGTCCGTTCAATCGACAGCCCCGCATCAACATTCGTCTGCAACGTATTTTGAAGCTCTGAAAGCAGCATCAACCCTTTCACCGCCTCCGCATTCTTCGGTAATCCGGACTCATCCATCGAGGTGCTCCAATACCATTGCTGAAGTTGGATCATCAGCTCTCCTCGTGAACTCAAAAACTCCGACTCGATCAGCGCCTTCACCGTATTCTCGCTCTCCTCATCCTCCGCCTCTTTCATCGCCCCTTCGAAACTCTCCTGAACTCGCTCTCTCAATTGAGCAAACAACTCCCCCAATAACTGGGCCCGCCGATAAGCACGGATCGAAGGAGCTCCCTTCGCCGATTGCCACCCCTCCATAAATTCCCCCCAAATCACATCATTCTGCGAATCTGTTCTCTCATCGGGCACCAGATCCAGACGAATACAACGAGAGATGATCGTCGCCAATAATCCTTGGGGCTGAGTGGAGGTCAGCAACAAAATCGTTTTGACAGGCGGCTCCTCAAGGGTCTTCAAAAAAGCATTGGCCGCCTCTGCCTGCCCTAAACACATCCGATCGGCATCTAAGATCACGGCGACCTTATATTCCGACTTCATCGACTTCAGATAAAGTGACCGCTCCAAATCTCGGATCTGCTCAATCCGAATGCGACGCGATTTCGACTCCGGCTGTACCTGATAATAATCGGGATGATCTTGATGAGGAACTCCTAAAACCAAATCGGCCAAATGCTCCACTAACCCAAGGACTTGATCTCGACTCCTTCCCGTCACCAAATAAGCGTGCGCAAGCCGCTTTTCGCGTAGTCCCGTTTCAAAGCGCTCGATAATTTCACTCGATAGAAAAGGCATGACTCACTCGCTCCCAAATATGATGTTCCACTTCCTCCACCGAATGAAGGCCATCCAATCGCTGGATTCTCGGATGCTCCTTCTCCGCTAATGCTAAATAGCCCTCCCTCACTTTTTCAAAATAACTTTTCGATTGATCATCAAAATGATCCCTCTCCCCCTGAGGTCGACTCCGCAACGTCAACCGTCTCAACGACTCCTCAACCGGAATATCCAGCAGCAGTGTTAACCCCGGAAGACAATCCCCCATCGCCACGGCATTCACTTGCATGACCACTCTCTCTTCTAATCCCGCCGCTCCCCCTTGAAAAACAACCGTCGAATCACAAAATCGATCACACAAAACCCAGCCCCCCTCCAACAAAAACGGTCGGATCACCTTCCTCACAATCTCCGCCCGACTCGCCGCAAACAAAAGTAATTGCGCCTCAGGAGTCGCCTCAGCCCCTTCTGGAGCATGCTTCAAAAGATGTCGAATCGATTCCCCGAGTGGGGTCCCCCCCGGCTCACGCGTCAGAAGAACCTTCTGCCCACGCTCGACAAGCCGCTGGTGGAGTCGCTCGATTTGCGTCGATTTCCCACAGGCCTCTGGCCCTTCAAAAGTAATAAAACGTCGAAGTTTCACCGCTCTAAAATGAAGAGATTCCCTCAACGGTCAAGAAACAGAAAAATAAATGGGCATGGTCTGAGACATCGTTAAAAACATTCAATGAGCAACTTTTGATAATAAATGATTAGCCTCGAACGAGATAAGTTGCTAAGAATCTTTCATGAACGTTCGAAAAATCTCGATTATTTTAGTGCTTTTAATAAGTGGCGAACTGCTTGCTTCTGAAGGCAACTCTCTCCCTCAAACGAAACCCCAACCTCTTCAGGATCAGCCTGCAGAGGTCAGTTCACAAAAACGCTCTGTGTTGAGTATAAAGGATCTTTTAGAAATTCCCGGAGATGTTCTTTCTAAACCTAGTCAAAATCCGATCGATCATGACAACCCTCCTTTTTTCACGTACGCACCCAATTCATTTTTTAAGTCGCTTCAGTTTCAAGAGACGACCAATCCTTCCACTCGAGTCAATATTGCTCGGTATGCAAAAAATCCCGTCGGGAATCAACGTCAATATGTAACGGAAGTTCCTGGGCTTCTCGTAAATCCATCTTACGGATCCTACGACACGACTTTTACTTCTACTTATAATGGATCCACCGTGGTCTATTATATGGATGGAATTCCGCTCTCTCGCCAGCCCAAATCAGAGGCCGACTTTAACTTTCTTCCTGACGTTAACAATATCGAGAGAATTGATTTTTATAATAATGCATCCACTGTTTTAGGGAGAAAAGGCAATGCATCCGTTAACTTTGTTACCAAAAATCCTACATTAGATACCCCTTTTCGATTCACGACCTTACATACCCTTGGATCGAGGAATATTTTAATTCAGACACAAATGGCCATGTTACTGGCACTGGAGCAGGAACTCCCCGTGATATTCCGACCTTTATGGTATGGGATTATAACTTAGAAATTTGGCCAGTGAAGGATCGTTTTCGTATTATGTTCGGAGTTCATAACTTGTTTGATGAGGATTATTATATGTCTGTATCGAATGACACACTCGGGAATACATTTGGAATACAGCCGGCCCCTGAACGCAACTACTATATTGGAATGGGACTTACTTTTTAAATTGCAAAAAATCCGTCGATTTTTATATTGTCGTTCGTTGTTTTTTTAAACTCCGAATCGATGATGAGCAAAGAAGAAGCCACGGTGAATAAGTCAAAAACCTTTATATGTATTCATTAAGAGAAAAGAAAGCCTCAAAGAAAGCAACTCCTCATATTCCAAAAAAAGATAAGAATGTATTAGTTCAAGATTACATTAAAAATCTTTTTCGATCTGGAAAAATATCCGTAGATGATGCGATCCCCTCGGAAAGACGTTTGGCCGATCTTATGAAGGTCAGTTACTTAACAGCGCGAAGAGGGGTTGAGCAATTAATTTACGATCGAATTTGCTATCGAGTACGACGGAAGACATTCATACACTCCGATGCTTCTTCGGTGCTAGAAGCAAATCATTTAAATATTATTTTGAGTTATATCAATCCGTATACGATCGAACTTTTAGAGCTATTTAAAATTGAGGCCAAAAAAATAAATTGGGAAATTCAAGTAACGATTCTTCATAATTCAAATGATTCTCGAGTCACCAAAATACTAAAATCTCAAACTCCAACCTGTATTATCGGGGGAATTCCTGATTTAGATGGCACTGTCGGAAATGAACTTTACCAGAGCCGTGGATGGGTGGTTTCAGTGGGGGCAGAGATCAAGGGGATTCCTTCAGTAATCGGGTCCGGAGGAGATGGAACTATTCGTTGTTTGGTATATTTGATCTCTCATGGACATCGAAACATTGCTTATGTAACCTCTAATTTTCATCAAGATATCGGACAAGCGACTTTGAGTTGGAAAAGATGCGGATTAAGTAATAAAATCCATGACAGTTCATTTATCTTGAAAACCGATCCTCTCTCATTTTCTTCTGAAATTGAGGCCACCTATGACGTTGTAAAAAAAGCTCTCACGAACAAAAAATTTCGCCCCACGGCCTTTTTATGTCATAATGATTATGCCGCTATCGGGACTCGCAGGGCTTGTTTGGAGGCCAGACTTCGAGTGCCCGAGGATTCCTCAATTATGTGTATTGGAAATACGATTCTTACCCGGTGGTGCATTCCACAAATATCATCCCTTGATGTCAATTTTCAAGGACACGTACAAGAGGCATTGAATTATTTAAAGAAAAAAAAATATAGTGATAAAATTGATACGATTCGATTTGAAGTAGATGCTCAAATTATAGAGGGAAAGAGCGTTACAAATTTAAGATAACTTACATTTTCATTTTAACCCATTTTTTGCATTAGAAATGCAAAAATGTTTCGGTAGAAACCGAAATCTCGACGTAGCTCGAGGTTAATTCCGTCGAAATTTCCTTCACCCTTTTGGTTGGCTATTTGAGGAGGTAAAACGATTCCTAATGACGAATCTCGGTTTAATCGTATCGTTATTCATTACTTGGCGATGCTGATATTAAATTCTTTAATTTTATCTAAAACCCACGCACGCCGATTATCCCCACGAATCGTGTAAATTTGCGAGTCGGGAGTGTTGTAATTGAAATCATACACCCAAATTGCCGCAAGTTGAATATTATTGTTTTTAATGGTTGTTATATAACGATCGACACATTCTCTCATCCTTTTCTCTTTTTCGTCATTCACAGGCCCCTCAAGTTTATCCGCAAAATGGCGACCCCAGCCCCACTCTCCCAAAAAATAGGCTCGCTTGTTTTCCTTCGCCCATTTTGCACTCAGAGTTATTCTATTGTAGGGATCCCCTGATTCTCCAACGATCTCTTTTGCTTCAATTTCAGGGAGGTCTGGATAAACATGCTGAGAGATGGCGTAAGGCTCTGGATTTTGAATCCTTAGCATTTCTAAAAAATTTTCACGAGTATTTTTACCCCATTTTCCATGATGATACAAATGCCATGAACCGGCTCGAGGAACGGCATTTCCAGTCGAAAGCATACGAAGCGGATCTAGTGAACGAACCGTTTCGGAGAATACTTTCATGCCGTGCAAAATATCCGCTGTCCGTAAAGCATCTTTCTCTGTCCGTATGGGGGGGCACCACCACGAGAGCTTATTCTTGGGATTGAATATTTCTCCCATCGAAGATCGGTTCGCTTTAGGAAGATCGACTTGAAGATCCATTTCGTTAGCGAACTCCCAAGCCCAAATGGCAGGAGAATTTCGATATCGCATCACGATTTCTGTCGTGATTTTTTTCACAAAGGCGGTCGTTTTACTATCAGGGTCGCCCCAAGCTTGATTCGGTTCTCGCATCATATCAGGAGCGGCTGCATACTTCCAAAAAAAGGAGGGGATTAATCCAATATTATTTTCCTCCGCGGATTTCACGAATAAATCTAATCGACGATAAAATTCAGCTGGATCATCAAAGTAAAGTTTAAATTCATACGCCCACCATGGAGTAATGGCAAAACGAACAAACTTGATCTGATAATGATTCAGTTCGGCAAAACCTTTTTCATAAGATTTATCATTAGGATCTTTAATGGCTCGATGAAAACCATCAAAATAGTTGACCCCTATGGTTTGAATCGGCTTCCCTTCGCGATAAATCACCCCTTCCTGAACGGTCAATCCCACGGGATTTGAGAAGGAATAATCCATAAGACTCAGAGAGAGAATAAGTGTGATAAGATAAACATAGAATTTCATATTGACTCTTCTTTAATTTTTTTGATTCCCACAATTAACTTCGATCTTTTCTTTCGATTTTCATTTTTGGAATCGGAGGAGGGGTAGGGGGATTCATCAATAGAGGGTGCATATTTTTTACTATTTTATCACTCGGCATCCGTGGAAACCAAGCGTTTATTTATTAGGGAGTTAAGGCGATACGAGAGTGAGGCGATGCTCTATTTTCCAAGTATGGTCTTAAGTCTCATTTTCATTTGATTCACTTTTTCAGGATCATTTTTTGCAAGATTCTGATTTTGTCCGCTCGGTTTGGTTAAATCATAGAGCTGTTCTTGAGGAGCCTCTTTTTTAATCTTTCCTTCAGCACCATAATCCGAGTGCTGTATCTTCTGATGAAACAAATCCAATCCATAGGTGACATTCTCTTGGGTGGTCAACCCTTGAGATCCTTGCTTCGGAAAATAAACCCAGTCTCCTTGCCTTAATCCAAATCCAAAAACTCCAAAATAAATCGCCTCTTTTCGAACCGATTCACTTTTAGGTTGAAAAAATATTTTGGATTGATCGATGGAATCAATCACAGTTCCAGGAAGGGGAACTCCTAAAATAGACGAGATCGTGGCATAAAAGTCTGAAAGCATGATGAGGGCATTCGTGGTTTCACCTGCGGGAATTTTTCCGGGCCATCGAATTAATAAGGGAACCCGATGTCCTCCCTCCCATCCATCTGTCTTTTGACCTAAGAAAGTTAAATTGGATCGATGGCCTTTTTCAAATACCTTGGAATGCAAAATAGCCGCATTATCAGCTGAAAAGATAACAATCGTATTCTCTTCTAACTTCATTTCTTTAAGAGTATCTAAAATGGTTCCCACATGGGCATCCATTTCAAGAATATAATCTCCATAGGCTCCTAGTTTTGATTTTCCTCGAAAATCAGGATGCGGCTCTAAAGGCACATGAGGAGCCACTAAAGCAACATGCAGATAAAAAGGGTTTTGGTTGTTTGCTCGAATAAATTTTACGGCCTCTGAAGTTACGAGGGTATCGATTTGATCCACGGGTCTAGCGGCATGAGCCTTTGCTCCCCCTAGGCTACTCCCCCAACCCCAATGCTTTAACTTTTTTTCTTTTGCCTCTTGGGGGGGCACTGTTACGATCGGATCACTTGCATCGGCCCCGATCACCTCTCGGTCTCTTACTAAAACATAGGGAGGCTCATTATGGGAAAAAGGGGTCCCAAAATAATGATCAAATCCACATTCCAAAACCCCTTCAGGAAGGGTTTGATTCCAATTGATATCGGCACGAAAACTTCTTCCTTGATCGGATTTCCCCCATCCCAAATGCCATTGTCCCATATAGGCTGTTTTATAGCCCTGATTCTTTAAGTGTTGAGCCATGGTGAATCGATCCGGAGTCACCACCAACTTCCCATTCCATTCCCCTACGCAATCTTTCCAATACGGCCTTCCTGTTAAGATCGCATAGCGTGAAGGAGTGCAGACAGAACAACTCGAGTGGGCATCCAAAGCTTTGACTCCTTGACTTGCTAAGCGATCAATGGAAGGCGTTTGAATTTCCGAGGAACCGTAGGTACTTAAATCTCCTACCCCTAAATCATCCGCCAAAATAATAACAATATTGGGTTTTAAGGGGGTTTGAGCCATCCCATTCACGAAAAAGAAAGTCAATGCAACAAGAGTGGTTTTAATAGGGAGGATCATTTTATTAGAATATCAGAAAAAAACTTTATCGATATACTTTATTTATCTTCTCCTAATCATTTATTAACAAAAAGGCAAGCTATGTGGATTTGTAATCTCCTTCAGCGGTGGTATCAAGGTTTTGGTAAAGCTTTCGCAAATGACTCGGAGAAATTTGTTTTTCGGACAAAAACTGGCGATTGAAAGTGGCAAGACTTTCATACCCCGTCGCAAGCGCAATTTCGGAAATAGAACGGTTGGTATTTTGAAGGAACTCACAGGATTTTCCGATTCGGATGCTCCGAAGAAGCCTATTAAAAGGAATCCCTGTTTTATATTTACAGTAACGACTAAAGGAAACCCGGCTCATCATGGCGATTTTGGCGATCGCCTCAAGGGTGATTTTCTGAGAGTAATTTTCTTCCAGATAGCGTATGACTTTCCCCATCCGTGAATCGGAGGAGGGGATTGATTTATGAGAGGCGGCCTCCAAAGAGATGGTTTTGATTTCCTTACTGGTAGAAAATAAGTCCATCACTTGAAAGAGTGAGATTAAGCGAGAGAATCCGACTTCCTTTTTCATTCTTAAAAGGATCTGTTGAATTTTAGCCGCCGTCTTCCCAAGGGGAGCGACGCCATGGTTCGCATGAGGGAGGAATCGACGCCAAGCGGAGGCTTCGGGGGTCTGCATGAAATCGGTTCCTAAGAAATTCAAATCAAACTGGATAGTGATCAGTTCAATTCTTTTGCACTCCTTCGAGAGGGTCCATGTATGACCTAGATGAGGACCTAATAAAACGAGATCGCCTCGGTCAAACGGCTGAATCGAATCCCCTATGTAACGAGTCCCTTTCCCTTGAATAATATAGGCAATTTCATACTCCTGATGAAAATGAAAAGGAATTTCTAGTTTATTTAAAGTAAGATGACGGAAGAAGAAAGAGGCGTCTGAGGGAATATGAATGCTCTCATGGCAGGGACTTAATTTTTTATAACCCCATCCCATCGATCTTTGGCTCATTCAGGGGATCTTAGAAATTTGAGCGAAAAAATCAATTCATAAACAACCGGTCTTACCTTGGTGGCAAGGACTCCTTCCCGAAAACTTTCGGAGCAATAAATGAGTTAAAACTTGGCGATTTCCCCCCTCGCCTGGTCCGAGTTTAGTATCGGAGTACTCTTTGTCGGGACGGCAGTCACAGCCCTCCCTGCTGCAGTTCCGCACCGACCCGCGCTAACACCTCTGCCCAGTCCCCGCGACTCCTCTGGCGAAAACAGCGGACACTCGGATACCAATCACAGCTCTCTCCCTCCGCTCCCCATCGCCAATCGGCGACTTGTGGAAGTAATAAAAGAGTCGGCTTTCCGATCGTGCCTGCCAAATGAGCCAATGCGGTATCGATCGTCACCACGAGATCGACTTTCGCTAATCCCTCTGCGGTCTCCTTGAAATTTTGAAACCCACTTCCGAGATCAAAAATCAACGGATTTTCTCTCTTAAGCTCCTGCACGGCATTTCCTGTCTGAAAACTAATCCACTCTTTCCCCTGAATTTGAAAAAGGGGGTTCCATAACTCCAGCGGAATCCGTCGTCTTAAATCGACTCCACTCCCTGACCAGCAAAAAGCCACTCTCTGAACCCCCTCTGAGGAACTGCTTTTCGACTCGATTGGAAACGTGGGCGGCTTTCCAATTCCCAAAACCAACGGAAGGGATTGTAAGGCAACCCGATGCGTGACCGTTTTCGGAATCTGACTCGACTCCACAAAATCGATCTCTGGATAAAACTCCCGAAGCCACAATAGAAGCCCCCCCTGAACATCGACCGTCATCGCTCTCACTCGACTTCTCGTCTCTTTTAAAAAGCGAGAGAATTGAATCGTATCCCCAAACCCTTGCTCTGCATAAACGAGAAGATGCCCCTCACGCTCTCCGCGCCAGGCGGCGATTTCTGGATAAAATTCGGGGATTCCCGGAAGTGCCCATCGCCATTCATACTCCGACCACCCCTTTAAATAATCGCCTCGCCACAGATACCAGAGTGCCCGATTCCAATGGCCCTCCGCATTTTCCCCATCGGCTTGAATGGCTCGCTCAAAATAAGTGAGAGCCTCATCGGGGCGATTCAACTCCCAGGCCACCTCCCCCAAATTCACCCACGGCTTCGAGTCCAAGGGATTCAGCGCCACCGCCTTTTGCAAATCGCGCTCTGAATCGACTAAACGATCTAAAGCAAAATAGACCGAACCGCGATTATAAATCGCATGAAAATAATCCTCCTTGAGCGAGATCGCATGAGAGTAATCCTCAATCGCCCAACTCCACTTCTGTTGTTTCTTCCAAAGATTTCCGCGATTATTCCAAACGGCATAATTCTCTGGCTCCAAGGCAATCGCCTCCTCAAAGAGCTCCTCGGCCTTCGTGAACTCCCCGAGATCAGTCAAGACAACCCCGACATTCGAAGCTAATCTGGGTAACGTCGGATCGATCTCCAGGGCCTGCCGATAAAATCCGAGAGCCTCTTGGAGTCGCCCCTGCTCCTGAGCCTCCGCCCCTTTTTGAGCGAATGAAATAAGATCGGAGGTCATGATTTTTTTATCCGTTGAAGTAACCCTGCGGTCATTCCGGCAATTTGAAACCGAATGCCAGTTTCTCATAGAGCACTGATTAAATCAAATCTAAAGATCTCCATAAATCGATTCGAAAAAATGGAGATCTCAATCTCGGGAGCGATTCTGCAATCTCCTCCAAAACCCTTTTGGAGTCGGCTCCCCATTAAAACTGTCTTTAAATATCCTGTAAATCCTGTCCATCCATGTTCATTAATTGCCTCCTCATCAAATAGTCAATCCTCCCTTTTCGATTCATCCGCAATCAAACGAACGGGTCAAACGGTTTTCAAGCTGTTTTTGAAAGTTTTTCCGTATTTTTCAACAAATTCGGTCGAAATCTCGGAAACCCCTTGACGATAACAGCTTTCGACTCTACAAAGCATCAACTTTAAAGCACAAATATGAGTTTTTTCTCGAATTTCTTCACGAACGATATCGGCATTGACCTCGGTACTGCCAATACATTGATCTACGTTAAAGACCGCGGAATTGTTCTCCGGGAACCGTCTGTCGTCGCCATCCAACAAGGGACTAAAAAGGTTCTTGCCGTGGGAGATGAGGCGAAACGAATGCTCGGTCGTACCCCTGGTAATATTATTGCCGTTCGTCCGATGAAAGATGGTGTGATCGCCGATTTTGAAATCACGGAGGCGATGCTCAAGGCCTTCATTCAGAAAGTGGCTCGCAAGAATAAATTTCGTCCCCCTCGTATTGTCATCGCTGTTCCCTCCGGAATTACCGAAGTGGAAAAGCGTGCGGTCAAAGATTCCGCCCAACATGCGGGAGCACGAGAAGTTCATTTAATCGAAGAGCCTATGGCCGCCGCGATTGGCGTCGGTCTCCCCGTTCAAGAGGCCGCTGGAAATATGATTGTCGATATCGGTGGAGGAACCACGGAAGTTGCGATCATCTCTCTTGCGGGAATTGTTTTTAGTCGCAGCGTTCGTGTTGCTGGTGATGAGCTCGATGAGAGCATCGCTAATTACATGCGCCGTGCCTATAATTTGATGATTGGAGAAAGAACCGCCGAAGAGATCAAAATCAAGATCGGCTCTGCTTATCCAATGGAAAAAGAGTCCAGCATGGAGGTCAAAGGACGTGACCTCGTCGCCGGACTCCCAAAGACTTTGACAGTGACATCGCAGGAAGTACGTGAGGCGATGCTCGAGCCGATTTCCGTAATTGTGGAATCCGTTCGCATCACCTTGGAGCGCTGCCCCCCAGAACTTTCCGCCGACTTGGTCGAGCGCGGAATTGTTCTCGCAGGCGGAGGAGCATTACTCCGAGGATTGGATCGCCTCTTGGCGGAAGAAACGGGGCTCCCTGTCCATGTGGCAGAAGATCCGTTGAGTGCCGTCGCGGAAGGTACCGGAAAAGTTTTGCAAGAATTCAAATACCTTCGCAAAATTGCCGAAGCTGAACGCATGACGTAACCTGCGACCCGATAGCCACGATCGTTCAATCGAGAGTGGCAAGAAGTTGGTCGCATGACGTTTAAACGATTTTTACTATTGATCGCATTTGCCCTTTTTTTGGGCTTTTGTTTGACTCGATCAAGTGAAGAACATCTTCGCTTACGCTCTCTGACGCTCCAAACCCTTTCTCCTCTATTTTATGCGGTGGATCGTTTCTCCTCTCTCTCTGAAAAGGTAGATGTCAACTTACAGACTCCGGGATCGGCACAGACCTCCTTCGACATGCTCGTCGATGAAAATCAAAAACTCTCCGTCGAGCGTGAAAAGATGCTCGTCATGGCAAAAGAGAATCTCGAACTTCGAAAAAAACTCTCCTTCCGCGGAGCCCCCCAATTTCATCTCATCGGTTGTCATGTCATTGGCCGCGATCCGGTGAGCTGGTGGAACAGCGTTTATATCAATCGCGGCACCCAAGACCATCGCTCCCTTGAAAAAGCGATCTATCGACAAGGGCTCCCGGTCATCAGTCCTTATGGAGTGGTTGGAATCACGGGGGTCGTCTCGGAAAAAATGAGTGAAGTAATTTTAATCGTCAACGAAAACTGTCAATTTGCAGCGCAACTTGAAGAGTGTCGCGAACAGGGAATCATCCAAGGAGAAGGGTCGGTCCGTGAAGGAAATCCACAGACCCGAATGAGATATATCCCTAAGGAAACCCCTGTCAAAATCGGGGAAAAAGTTTTTACCAGCGGGCTCGACGGTATTTTCCCCCCTGGACTTCTCGTTGGCAAGGTTCTCGATGTACGTCCTTCGATCAAAGATTCTTATTTAGAGATTACGATCGAGCCGGCTTTTGATCTCGCGCAACTTACGGAACTCTTTATCATTGTGGATGAGTCATGAGACGCGGACAAGCCTCATCGATCCATGTCTTTCTCATGGTGATCTCCCCCTTTGCGGCTCTCGTCTTAGGTTATTATCTCCATTGGACTTATGTCAAAACACTGGGAGATACCACCACCACTTTTATCAGTGATGTCGATGATGGATTAGAGACCTTAAAGACGCTCCAACGGGAGGTCATTCGACTTCGAAAAGAGAATACGCGAATCGCCACTGAAAATATTTACTATCGAAATCTCACCGGGGAAAACTCTCGACTTCAGGAGATGCTCCTTTTTAAAAATGCCTCTCCTTATCGACTCCAAGCCTGTAAGGTCATTGGCCGCAAACAAGAAAGCTGGTGGAGCACGCTTCAAGTGAATATCGGATGGGAAGACGAAGCCGGAATGACCCGAGATCTTCCCGTGGTCTCTCCGCGCGGGGTGGTTGGAAAAACAGGGGAAATTTACGCCAAAACCAGCGAAGTGATTCTCATGGTGAACCCCAACTGTAAAATCGCCGCGACGCTGGAAACGACCCGTGAGCACGGGATTGTAATCGGTGGCGGCTCCCGTACGAAGTCACAACCGCAATCCAAGATGACTTTTATTCCACGAGGAGTCGAATTAGGGGTTGGCGAACGGGTCTTTACCAGTGGCGCAGGAGGAGTCTTTCCTCCGGGACTTTTTCTCGGTACCGTCGCCTTAATTAAACCGTTGGCCTCACAAAGTAATTTCGGGCTCTATCAAGAACTTTTAATCGATCCTGCGATCGACCTCACTCAGCTCGAAGAACTCTTTATCGTCATGGGGGCTAAATAAAATGATTGTAATGTCCCTTTATGTGCTGACCATCGGGATCATTGGAACGATTGCGCAAATGTTCTTTCCGAGTTGGGCGATCTTCTTTGAAATGGAGCCTCATCTCCCGGTCCTCGGGGTGATTTACGCTTGTTTGGTTCTCCGCTCCCATTGGGTCTTTCTCGTCACCTGTCTCATGGGACTTGCCCTCGATCTGCTCTCTCCTCAAAAAATGGGTCTCAGCGTCCTCTCTCTGACTTTTACCGCTCTTTTAATCCTCACCCAACGTCGCTCGCTCGATGCAGAGCGTTGGGATACCCGAATCTTACTCGTGATCGCAGGCACTTATTTCTACCAAATCACCGACTATCTCTTGTATTCTCTACAACTCCAACGCTGGATGTGGCCCTCCTCCCTTTGGTATCGAATGCTTTTCCCCGCCTTTTTTAATGCAATCTTGTGTATTCTCCTTTTCCCGATCATCACTCGGATTGCAATTTTTTTCGGATGGTACGAACCGCGGCATTTCACGGAGGAATATGCTCGAAACTAAATCCAAATCTCAAACGATTCATCACGGAAGTCGCCAGGGATACCTCATCTTTGCCTTTTTCTTGGCCGCCCTTTATCTTGTCTTTCGACTCTATGATGTCACGGTTCAGAAAAACGAAAACTACAAGGATAAACTCCGAAACCAAACGACTGTTGCCATTCGTCTTTCCCCGGCACGGGGGGCTATTTTAGATCGCAACGGATTTGCGATTGCAGAAAATCGCGCAAGTTTCGATATCGATTTCTATCTCGATCAACTGATCCGCGATTACTCTCGGACGCATCGCGGCCGTATCCCTAAAATTCCCATTACCGTTAAACGGAAAGGGAAAACCATTACGCGTGAGGAAAATGATATCGTTAAAATTGTTGCGGAATCGGTAGAGCCTTTGAAAAAAACATTGGGAATCGAAATTAAGCTCGATGCCAACGATATTCGTAACCACTACCGGACCCAGCCCCGAATCCCTTATCCTTATAAAGCGGATGTGGACTTTAATACCCTCGCCCAATTCTCCGAACGAAATCTAGGAATTCCGGGAATCGAAATCGGAGCTCGCCCGATTCGTACTTATAATATGGGAGCCTTTGCCCCTCATATCGTCGGCTACATCGGACGTCCCGAAAGCTCCGAACAGGTTGATGAAGCGGGGGTTGAATTTGAATTTGTCGGAAAAAAAGGGGTGGAGGAAAAAATGGATTCCCATCTTCAGGGGAAGGCCGGAGGAAAAATTCTTCAGGTCAATTATCGCGGTTACATTGTTCCAGGGGATGAAACCGAAGAGCCCCCTACCGTGGGAAATTCGATCTCACTCTCCATCGATGCTCGAATCCAGCATATCGCCGAAGATGCGATGCGCGGAGTCGGACGGGGGGCCGTCGTGATTGTCGATCCGAATAATGGCGATATTTTAGCGATGGTCTCGGTTCCTAATTTTGATCCCAATGTCTTTATTCCTAAAATTTCCCCGCAGAACTGGAAAGAGCTCACAACAAATCCGACCGCCCCGATGATTAATCGTGCCCTTTCCGAATACGCTCCGGGATCGATCTATAAGCCGATCATTGCTTTGGCGGCTCTCAAGGCTCATGCGATTCGCCCCAATACTTACATCAATACCGCCAGCAGTATGTTCATCGGAAATCGTTCCTTTAAGGATTGGTACAAGGGAGATCGCGGACCGATCACGGTTAAGGAGGCGATGCAATGGTCGACGAATACTTTCTTTTATCCTGCGGGCATCAGCACTGGAATCGATAAACTGGTCGAGATGGCCCGCCTTTTTGGAATCGGACAGCCGACCGAGATTCCCCTTCCGGAAGGGAAAGGAATTCTCTGGAGCCCTGAGTGGCTCAAAAAACATTATCCAGCCGAACGATGGACGACCGCCTACACCGCTAATTTCTCGATCGGTCAAGGGGCGGTCGAAGTCACTCCGTTACAAATGGCGGTGGTCGGAGCGGCCATTGCGAATGGAGGAACGGTCTACTTTCCAAATCTCGTAAAAAGCATTCAAAGTATCGATGGGGATGTCAAAGCGACCTTTCCGACTCGAATCCGCAATCGAATTGAGTTTGATCTCCCTGATATTGATATCGTTCGCCAAGGAATGCTAGCGGTTGTGGACTCCGGAACAGCGACGAAAGCTCAAGTTCCCGGCTATAAAATCGCAGGAAAAACCGGAACGGCTCAATTCAAAACCCGTCTGCAAGGACGCACGGTCAGCGATCAGCGAACTTGGTTTCTCTCCTTTGCTCCGTACGATTCCCCTCGTTATGCGATCTGCGTTCTCGTCGAAGGGGGAACCTCAGGAGGAGGAACCTGCGCTCCGATTGCTCAAAATATCTACTCCCGACTTTTTGCGATGGAAAAAGGGGAGACGATAAACATGAACTATCTCACCCCGGTCGATGGACACTTTGGCGGCGTCACCGATTATGTCCCTCCTCAAGCCACTGGAGCCACTGCTCCGGGGGCCCTTCCCGCAGCGGGGGCCGCTTCACAAGAAAGCAATCCCGGGGATGCCCCGGCTGAAATTTCGAACGAAGATGACGATCGAAAACCGTCAAGAATTCTTCCTCAGAGGAGCCGTTAACCGGAAAGCAAAATCATGTGGACCCTCATTCAAAAAATCGGACGGATCAACTGGATTCTCATGCTCCTCATGTGTGCACTCCTCACAGCAGGACTGATGGCGATTTATAGTGCGACCTATGTCAGTGAAGTGAGTGAATTTCGAGAGGCCTTCAATAAACAGCTGCGCATGGTGCCGATCGGATTTGCTCTTTTTTTCATCATCGCTCTCGTTGACTATCAGTTTTGGGTTAAATTCTCTCTCCCCATCTTTCTCGTGACCCTAATCCTCTTGATTCTCGTTCTTTTCTTCGGAAAAGTAATCAACGGTGCCCGCAGCTGGTTCATGATCGCAGGCTTTGGAATTCAACCCGCCGAGTTTACTAAAATCTCCTTTATTCTCGTGACGGCCTTATTCCTTCCTCTGATGCGAGAACGATTCTCCGATCTCCCGCTCTTTTGCTCGAGTATGGGACTGACTCTGATTCCGATTGCCCTGATTATGGGACAACCGGATCTTGGCTCTGCCTCGGTTTTTATTCCGATTATGTTTTTGAGCCTTTATGTTCTCGGAATTAAAAATCGCTACATCATGCCCTTTGTTGCCGCCGGCGTTCTTCTCTTTGTCGTTTTAAATGTTCTTGGACCAAAAATCGTTGAAATGGAGAAGCCGTTCCCCGGCCTCAAAACCTATCAAATGAACCGAATTAAATCGTTTATTAATCCAGAACTCGATCCTTTAAAGTCTGGATGGACGATCAACCAATCGTTGATTGCCATCGGCTCCGGTGGTTTTTTTGGCAAAGGCTATCTGCAAGGAACTCAAAATGTCCGTGGCTTCATCGGACGAAATATCGCCTTCACGGACTTTATCTTTGCGGTCATCGGAGAGGAGACGGGATTCGTCGGCGGATCCGTGATTATTATGGGAATCGGCTTTCTGATCATGCTCTCCCTTTATGTCGGCAGCAAATCTCGAGATTCCACAGGCTCGATCCTCACCGCAGGAGTCGCCGCTCTCTTTTTTACTCACTTTTTTATTAACATCGGCATGACCATCAAAGTCGTGCCAATCACGGGAATACCCCTTCCGTTCATCAGCTTTGGAGGATCGTTCCTCCTGGTCTGTATGTCGGCAATGGGTCTGGTACAAAGCGTGTGGATCCACCGCAAGCCTTTAGAAAGGAACTAAACTATGATCATCGAAAAAATACGGGACTTCCTCGGCCTCAAACGAAAAGGGGACGAAAAGGAAATCATCATCAGCGCAGAGAAATTGGAGCGACGAGTCGCTCTGCTCGAGGGGGGCTCCCTTGAGGAATTTGCAGTCGAACGGGATAGCGACCGCCAAATCTCCGGCAACATCTACAAAGGACGGGTTCATAATATTGAACCAGGCTTAAAAGCGCTCTTTGTCGATATCGGTATGGAAAAAAATGCATTCCTCCACTATTGGGATGCTCTCCCTGCGGCACTCGACTCCAATATCGAAACGATCGAGAGAACCAAAAAGAAAAATCCCCGCAAGCGGATCACCTCGGACGATATCCCGAAGCTCTATCCTCCGGGCTCCGATATTATGGTTCAAGTCTCCAAAGGACCGATCGGAACCAAAGGGGCACGGATCACCACCAATCTCTCCTTAGCCGGTCGATACATGGTGCTCATGCCTCATGCCGATCAATTCGGAATCTCCCGAAAGATCGAAGATCCTAAGGAGCGTCAACGACTCCGTAAAATTCTTCAAGAACTTGAGATCCCCGAAGGAATGGGGGTGATCATCCGAACGATCGGAGAGGGCCAAAAGGCTCGCTTCTTCGTCCGCGATCTCGCGATGCTTCTCGATCAATGGAATAAGATTACTGAAAAAATGGGGGCGATTAAAGCTCCTGCGGTTCTCCAAACGGAGCCCGATCTCGTCGAACGCTCCGTTCGCGACTTCTTGACCGACGACATCGATCGCATCGTCATCGATAATGAAGAGGCCTATCACCGAGTCAAAGAGTTGATCTCCTCGATCTCCAAACGCTCGGTGCGTAAGGTGAAACTTTACAACGACCCGATTCCGGTCTTTGAAAAGTTCAATGTGGATAAACAGGTCGATAGCGCCTTCCGTCGTCAAGTCTGGCTTCCTTGCGGAGGTTACTTGGTCATCGATGAAACCGAGGCGCTCGTCTCGATCGATATCAACACCGGCCGAAATAAAGGAAAAGAGGATCAAGACTCCACAATCCTTCAAACCAATCTTGAATCGGCAGAGGAGATTGCCCGTCAACTCCGTCTCCGAAATATCGGGGGATTACTCGTCATCGATTTCATCGACATGAAAAGTCGACGCGATCAACAGCTGGTCTATCAAAAACTAAAAGAGTGCTGCCAACGCGATAAGTCAAAAACGAATATCCTTCCGATCTCCTCTTTGGGTCTGGTCGAAATGACCCGCCAACGCGCTCAAGAAAGTATCCGTAAGACTCACTTCCAAGAGTGTCCCTGCTGTAAAGGCAAGGGAATGGTCAAATCACCAGAAACGATGAGTGTCGAAATCCAGCGGGCCATTATTCGCACGATGAGACTTCACCCGGATGTCCACGAACTTCGTGTGATGGTAAACTCTCAAATCATGGATCGTCTGAAAAATGAAGATGAAGAACTTCTCGTCGATCTCGAACGCCGATTCCAAGGAAAGCTCGCTTTCCGCATGGAACCGAAATTCCAAATCGAGGAGTTTAAGATCATCAACGCCGTAAACAACGAGGAACTTTTAGAAAAGTCCTAAAGAAAAATTATTCAATGAGGAAGGCAGGAAAAAAGGAAGGTGATCAAAAAATCTTCCTGATTTCCTGCTTTCCTTAAATCGGTCAAAGCAGCCAGAATGAACCCCCTCACCTACTCTCTCGATCAACTGGATCAGCTTCCCCATGGGAAAGCCCATTACGGGGTCATCGGAGATCCGATTGCCCAATCCCTTTCCCCGTTTATTCACAATCCTGCTTTCAACGATCTCAGCATCGAGGCCGACTACTCTCGAATTCATCTCAAGCCCGAGGAACTTCCTCTTGCGGTCGAAAAACTCCTCGAACACGGCTTCCTCGGGTGGAACTGCACTGTCCCGCATAAAGAACTCATTGTTCCGCTTTGTCATCAACTCGATGAAACGGCTCAACACTTTAAAGCGGTGAACACCATCCGCGTTGAGGGGGGAAAACGAATCGGATATAATACCGATGGCCTCGGCTGGCTCCGTGCCATTCGTGAAGAATTTCAAATCGATGTCAGTGAACTTCGAGTGATGATTTTAGGCACGGGAGGGGCCGGACGCGCTTTGGCGATTCAATCGGCTTTTGAAAACTGTGAACGCCTTGTCCTCGTCAATCGTACTGTCGAGAAAGCCCTGACCCTCGAAAAAGAGATCCATCAACTTCTCAAACAAGGTCATGCCTGGAAGGAAACTCTTTCGGTCACCTCGATTCCCCTCGAATTGCCTCATCTGAAAAAAGAGCTCCAAAACATCGATCTCATCGTCAACTGTACCTCTGCCGGACTCCATCCCGATCAACCGTCGCTGATCCCCGCCGAGCTTTTTCACGATCATCTCTTGGTTTACGATACCATCTACAAGCCAAGTCAGACCCAACTCCTCTTAGAGGCACAAAAAACAGGCGCAAAAACCGCAAATGGTCTAAGCATGCTCCTCCACCAAGGAGCCCTCGCCTTTGAAATCTGGACCGGCAGAACTGCCCCCCTTGAATTAATGCGAAAATCGCTATGGCAACAAATTCACTAGAAAGATTTGACAATTTACTCTCTAGGCAGTAATAATTAGGTAACAAAAGGAATCCCTCTATGAAAAAAATCGTCTCTTTTGCTACATTCATCGCTTTCGCAATGATCGCCCATGCCGATCTCTCCATGCCCAAACAAGACACCCTTGCTGATAAATTAGGCCGTGGCTTTGGAAATATTGCAGGGGCTCCTAATGAAATTATCGACTCTATTTTATCGGTGACCCAAGAACAAGGCCCTATTGCTGGATATACCAAAGGAGTCCTTCAAGGAAGTTATCGAATGGTAACCGATATTGGACACGGTTTCTTTGATGTTCTCACTGGCCCCCTTCCCGTCGGGCCTTACTATTCCTATCAATCTTGGAAACAGGCTCCCCATAACTCTTCACTCGTTCAAGAGTATCCCCCTTCGATGATTAACGTCGATTATCTGTTCTAAGAAGAAATTTCCTTAAAAAAAGCCGTTCAGCAAAACTGAACGGCTTTTTTTTATTCCTAGGGTTGCAGTTTTTAAAAAAGGCGTTATTCTCTGAGCACTATGAATTACCTCCTCAAACTCCTCCTCCCTGTCTTCGCCGTTGCCTTTGTCGGATGCGCCTGCGCCGATAAGAGCTGTTCCAAACCAACGACTCCCTGTGAAACGGTTTGTAAAAAAACCGCTAAAGATGAATCCAAAGAGGTTCAAAAAGTTAAAAATTAATTTCTAAAATTTGCATTTATAAAAGCTTGCATTACTTTAAAATCCATATGAAAAAAATCACCCTCGCCTTGATCGCTGTTATCGGATTCTCTGCCGCTGCCTTATCTCCTGTTTTTGCGGAAGATTGCTGCGCTAAAGAGAAGAAAAAAGAAAAAACGGAAGAGAAAAAGGAAAGCAAAGAAAAAAAATAACTCTCTTTTACAAAATTTAATAAAAAAAAGGCGCATCCACTCGATGCGCCTTTTTTTTTCGATTCTTGACAAAAGCCGCTCATGTGACACATTGGACACATGAGGACGATCTCCATTCGCGAGCTGCACAATCAAACAGGACATTTTGTCAGGGAGGCTGGGGAAACTCCCTTTTTTGTATCTGAAAGAGGCCGTAAAATCGCAATGCTTGTCCCCTTATCAAAATCGTCAACCACGGGGATTTCTTTTCCTTCTCGTACCCTAAAACAGCTTGTTCCACTATCAGGTAAGGCACTCGACTCAACGCAAATCATTTCTGAGGATCGAGATCGTTCATGATCTATCTAGACTCAAACTACATCGTTCGTTGCTATCTCCGAGAAAAGGGATCTGAAGAAGTCCTTCAATTGGTTCAAAATTCAACAGGATTATCCTGTTCACTTCATGGAAAACTTGAGGTTATTTCCACTTTTCATCGTCACTATCGAGAGAAAAAAATAACCTCAGCCTCCTTTCAAAAAGTAACGCATCTTTTTTTAGAAGATGAAGTCAAAGGGGTTTGGAATTTTTTCCCTCTCAACCTCTCCCTCATTCAAAATGCCTGTAATGCGGTACTCTCTTTACCTCCCTCTGTCTTCTGTCGAAGCGCGGATGCCCTTCATCTCGTCTCAGCTTCAGAACATGGCTTTAAAAAGATCTACTCCCATGATCGCCACCTTCTCGATTCGGCCCCTTATTTTGGATTAGAAGGAGTCGATATCCTCAACTAACCCAATTCACAGCAATCAATCGTACCGCCGCAATCGCCGCAAACCCGATCGCTCCCCACTCAAACCAATTCTGGGAAATCCGATGGTTGATTCGCCCTCCCCACCAAGCCCCCAACAATAAAATCGGAACGAAAATGAAGTCCAACAAAAGGGTTTGTGAATGAATAATCCCTAAGGAGACCCCAAAGGGAACCTTCACGCAATTCATCATCAAATAAAACCAAGCCCCGGTCCCCATAAACTCCTCT
>CAMAQI010000005.1 GCA_945860255.1 Methylacidiphilum caldifontis | reverse complement strand
AGTCAAACCTCCGAGTTTGATCACAGTTATCTCGCACGAAAAATGGGGCTGCCTCTTGTTCAACCTCAAGATCTTACGGTTCGCAAAGCGGTTCTCCATTATAAAACAATTCACGGTCTACGCCCGATTCACATCGCTTTACGTTGTATCAGCTCGAATCATCTCGATCCCCTCACGTTTAATGGAATCGGAGGGACTCCTGGATTGATGGACTGTTTACGAGTCGGAAATCTCCAAATCGTGAATGCTCCAGGGACTGGAATCATTGGTCAACGTCGACTCCTGAAATACACCGATGCGATTGTTCGCTATTACAGCCGTGAGATCCCGATTCTTCCCTCACTGCCGACTTATCTTTGTGATGATCAAGAGCAGTTAGACAATCTTCTTGAAAAAAAAGAGCAATATACCTTCGCTCATCATCTCAATATCCCTTTAAATCCGACTCAAATCGAAGAGCTTCTTAAATCCGATCCCGCCGCCCTCGTCGCTCATCCTCGGATCGCCTGGCATCGACTTCCAGTCTTTGATCCCAACACCTCGGAAACAAAATTACTCCCTTATTCCTTTCGTTGTTTTGCTTCCGTTCGAGGTGAAGAGATCCATTTGATGCCAGGGGGACTCACTCAAGTCTGGAGCGACGACGATCTCTTTAATCATTCGAAATTCATCGCCAAGGATACGTGGGTCATTGGCGGTGAAACCCGTCGATCGACTTCCTCCTCCCCTCTGATTGCGACTCCGACAGGAGAACTTCTCGGAAGTCGGTTGGCAGAATCCCTTTTTTGGATCGGTCGCTACTTAGAAAGAGCGGAGGCGACGGCACGGTTTCTCTATATTCTCGATGAAATTCACCGAGAATCTTCGAATCGACTTCAACGCGCCCTTCCTCTTTGGCAAGCGTTGAGCCTGATGACCGGCCATAAGGCCGACTATCTCCCCCGTCTTTATCGAAAAGATCACGCCAAGGTCTCGTGGTATCTGACGCTTGATCCGAAGAATGCCTCATCGATTCTTTATTCGATTCGACAAGCGAAAGCCAATGCCTCGGAACTCCTCGATTATATCCCCCCCGAGGCCTGGACCATTCTCAATCAGCTCTTTCAAAAGCTCTCCGATCTCTCGGCAGAACATTCCTTAGAAGGGGAGACCTCTCTTTTTTCAATTCGTGAGTCGTTAGATCATGTTCTCAATCAGACGAGTGCTTTTAATGGAATGCTTTTCCGAACGATGGCTCATGATCGTGGACGTGACTTCCTCAATTTAGGTTCTTATCTCGAACGCTCTCATCTCACCCTTTCGAGTCTTCTCTCCCTTTATTCTGATAAAAACGTCGTTCGGGAGGATTCAAAACCGGAGGAGACCGATGTCGAAAATGAGGTCTTAACGTTGTTACTCCGTGGTTTTTGTACTCTGGATAACTATCGTCGACAGTTCCAGTTTCGCTCGCTCCCTCAGCCTGTCGCTGAGTTTCTTTTAAAGGATAAACATGTCCCGGTTTCGCTCCAATTCTGCTTTAAACGATTGCACTCCCTCTTTGCTCGGGCCCATGTCGCCCCTTTGCAAGTGGAGGCGGAAAAAATGATCGAATCGTTAAATGGAATGAATCTTGCTTTGCTCTTCCCTATTCGAGCGACTTCAGAAACCGATTCCTCTTCCGGGTTTCTCAAGGAACTCCAAAAAATACGGACTCAAATCGAAGAACTCAGTGAACATGTTAACGATCATTTCTTTGCCCATCAAACAGAGAGTCAAATCCTATTTATGAATGAAGAGTCCGAACCTCCTCTCGGTCTTGATGAGCTTTTATGAAACGCTACATCGTCGAACATCTGACCTCCTATCAGTACAAAGGACCAGTCTCTGATTCCTTTGGTCATCTGCGGGTCTATCCACGGACCGACTCTTTACAAAAACTGATCTCGCACTCCGTCGATCTTCAACCGACAACCGACCTCCATCAGTACGAAGACTACTTTGGCAATCAAGTCAGTTTTTTCTCCGTTCCGAACCGTCATTCAACACTCGATGTTCTCGCCAAATCGGAGGTCTCCGTCACTTCCCCTTCGATCCCCAACGAAGTCTTGGAGGTCTCGATTGCGGAAGCCCGACAGATCTATCATTCACGGCAATATGAACATTACGATTTTTTAGGATCAACTCAGTTGGTCCCCACAGGAAATCATTTTCAAAATTACATAAAAAAACATCTTCCAGAAAAGGCCTCTCTCGGAGAGGCGTTGATTCAATTTAATCAATTCATCCATACTCAATTTCAATATCAATCCGGGAAAACCGATGTCTCGACGACAGCGGTAAAAGTCGCTCGTCTGAAAAAAGGGGTCTGTCAGGATTTCTCACACTTTATGCTCGGCGTTCTCCGATCGGCAAGAATCCCCGCCCGTTACGTCAGCGGTTATATCGAGACCTCCCTTCCCGATCCTAGGCCCGATCAACCGGATCTGATCGGTTCAGCGGCGACTCATGCCTGGGTCGAAGTTCTTCTGCCGGGACAACATTGGTGGGGACTCGATCCAACAAATAATCTCGTGGTTGCCGATCGCCATATCGTGATTGCCACCGGGAGAGATTATAACGATGTCCCTCCCCTTCGCGGAACCTATCGAGGGGCCAAACTGGAGTCGCTGGAAGTGAAAGTCCAAGTCCGTCGCCAAAAAGAATCTTCATGAGCACACTTCAAATTCATCACGAGACAATCTATCACTACCAAAAAGCAGTTAAATTTAGAGCGCATCAACTGAGAATCCGACCGATTGAAGATCATGAAAAACGGATCCTCTCCTTTGAGCTCAAGATCGAGCCAGAGCATCGAATTCGTTGGGCCTCCGATCAATTTCAAAATCCAGTCGCTTATGTGGAATTTTTAAAGCCCTCTAAAAAACTTTCGATTACGTGCCATCTTCAAGTCGAACTCGGGGAGATGAATCCCTTTGATTTTATTTTAGAGCCGTACTCCCTTCGACTTCCCTTTCAATACTCTGAAACCGAAGCCGTCGATCTCGCTCCTTACATCACCCCCCTTTATCCTCAAGATCGCCAGCGGATTCTCGATTGGATTAAACCGTTTTTAGATCTTCAAGGAGAGGCGAAAACGATGGAGTTCCTCACCGCCGTCAATCGGGCGATCCCCAAGCTGATGAGCTACGAAGTGCGGATTGAAACCGGGACACAGACCCCGGGAAAAACGTTACAAAGTCGAAGCGGTGCCTGTCGTGATTTTGCCGTGCTGCTCATGGAGACGGCACGACATCTGGGAATGGCGGCCCGTTTTGTCAGCGGTTATATTCCGAATGTTCAAGAGTCGACCGAAAAAACATTCAATATTGCGGCAGGGGCGATGCATGCCTGGACTCAGATCTATCTTCCAGGAGCAGGCTGGAAAGATTTTGATCCCACGGCAGGAATTCTGACGAGCCACGATCATCTCCGCGTTGCTGTGGGTCGTACTCCGGAACAGACCACCCCCATTCTCGGTGCCTATTTAGGAACCGCAAAACTAGATCTCGGATTTGAGGTCGATGTTCAGGTCTCCAAAATTAAATAAAAATATGAAAGCCAAAATTCCTCTCAACTTTCCGAAAAAGGATCGGAAACTTTCAACTTTCTCCTCACGTCAAGGAACCATTGCCGATCAAAAGCTTTTAAAATTGGGTTATCGGCTTACTCAAGGAGGAGAACCGACCTTCGTTCCCGTTGATCCCTCACTTCCCGAATGGAATACCGCCGCCCTCGGAGATGAAAAACTTCAGAAAACCCTCGACCTTGCTACCACTCTCATTCCCAAACTCCGTCCCGGGGGAGTCCCGATCAATACCGTCGGCAAACATTATCCAGGAGAACCGATCCCTCGTTGGTCCCTTGCGATCTATCGCATTAAATCAGGGGAACCGCTCTGGTTGAATCCGAAGACGATCAGATTTTCTCCCGATCGTAATGAAATCGTCTCTTTAGACTCGTTAGAAAAATGGATCAATGCGATCTCCGTCGATTTAGGGCTCTCCCCCTCGGGGATTCCGGCCTATGAAGATGCGGAGACGGAAATGAAGAGCGCCGCGTTTCAAGGGGAAGAGACTCCTCTGCCTTTTTGGGATCCCAAAACATTAACCTTCAAAATTCCGAAAACTTCTGTGCTCTCTCAAAAACGCTGGAGCGACTATAAAACCCCCAAAGGATTTATTCTTCCCCTTCGCGATACCGAAGAGGGATGGAAAACGGAAACCTGGAAACTCCAAGGAGATCGTCCCATCACTCTCCTTCCGGGATGGAGCCCGATCGGATTACGCCTCCCCCTCTCCCAACTCATCGAGCCGGCAGGCCTTGCGGCGCTTACGGTTCAACTCCATAAAGGGACTCCGCTTGTCTTTCTTCCTCCTCTCCTGAAACCGGACTCCTTTGTTCAACTGATTCGGGCTGTCGAGAAAACAATGAAATCCTGTGGCATCCCCTCGGTGATGATTGAGGGCTATCCTCCTCCACAAGGAGATAAATTGGACTCCATCGGATTTTCTCCCGATCCAGGAGTGATCGAAGTGAATCTTCCTCCTGTTGATCAATGGAATCTTTTTGAGAAACAGATCATCGCACTTTATCAAGCGGCCGATAAAAATAAACTCCGTCCCTACAAATATCAGTTCAATGGGAATAAAGTCTGTACCGGTGGAGGAGGTCACATCGTCTTTGGCGGACCGACCTTTGAGGAAAATCCCTTTCTGAAAACCCCCTCACTTCTCGCGAGTCTTTTGCGATTTATTCACAATCACCCCGCTCTCTCCTATCTCTTTGCCGGACTGAATCTAGGAACCTCCAGTCAATCCCCTCGAGTCGATGAAAGTATCGGAGAACTTCTTCCGGATTTCGAACTTGCCCTTCGACAAATTGAAACTCTTTCCACTCCTGCCGATCCTGTCGCGGTCGATGCGATCCTTCGCAACTTGCTCCTCGATCTTCACGGCAATACCCATCGAACGGAAATGAGTGTCGATAAATTTTGGAATCCATTCCAACCGAATGGCCGGCTCGGACTCGTCGAACTCCGCGCCTTTGAAATGTCCCCCGATCCAGAAAGCTTTCTCAATCTGAACGCCTTCCTTCGCTGCTTGATTACGGCTCTTCTCGAAAAACCATATCGTGCAAAACTGAAGAACTGGGGAAATCGAAAACGAGACGACCTCGCACTACGCACCTTCCTCGAAAAAAACCTTCTTGAAGCGATCGAACGAGTGAATCAATGCGGATTTGCGTGGAACCTCAACCACTTTACTACACACCTCGATTTTCGACTTCCCGTACGACATTCCTTTAAAGCGCAAGGAATCTCTTTCGAACTTCGTCAAGCCCTTGAGTTTTGGCCCGTCCTCGGTGAGGAACCGTCCGGAAGCTCCACCTCCCGTTGGGTTGACTGCTCTGCGGATCGACTCGAACTCATCGCCAAAATTCCGAAGGGATTCAAAAAGCTTCCGCAAATTCTCGTCAACAAAATTGAGACCCCGCTTCGCAAAATCAATTCCATCGAAATGGGGATCGGGATTCGTTATCGGATGTTTGCTTTGAATCGAATGCTCCATCCTGAAATTCCTTCCCACTCTCCGCTGACAATCGAAATCATCGATCTGAAAACGAAAAAAAATATCCTTCGTTTCGAGTACCTTCCCTGGACTCTGAATCCCTTAGGATATCAAGGACTTCCGCTCACCGAAAAAGTGGCACTCAAACGTCGCCAAGAACGAATCATCGAAGATCGCAAGCCTACGATCCAAAAGAGTTCCCCGCGGAAACCGTTCTTCCCCCCCGGAAACCGATGGACTTTAGACCTTTATTGGAACAGTTGAGAGTCTCTTATAAACTCAATTCTTTCATCGGGAATGGATCAGGAGCGATCCCGCACATGCGCATAGTCGTCAACTGATGAACTATTCGAAGACAATTTTCACGCAAAGCCGCGAAGTTGCCCAAGGCTTCTCCCGAAAGGCAAATGCGTTTCTTTTTTAACATTTTCCAATTTCCTACGGGGAGAACCTTGGGAAGCTTTGCGGCTTTGTGTGGAAATGTTTTAAAGGTATTCCCTTAAATTAACGCCCATGCGAGGTGTCGGGCTCCTGATTTTTTTCTCAATTCATATAACCGGTTAATCCGCTCCGATCACCGCTACGAGATCTTTCATAAACAGATCGATATCCTCCTCGGTATGGTCCCAAGCCGTCATCAAACGATATCCTGAAGAACCAAAATGATAAAAGGGCCATCCTTTTTGATGAAGCCGCTCCACGACCTCCGAGGAAAGATCTAAAAAAAGTGAATTGGCCTGACGCGGATAACGAAAATCAATTCCTTTCAAATTTCTGATTTTCTTCTCTAAAAGAGCGGCCATCGCATTGGCCTGCGTTGCGTTTCGGATCCACTCCCCTGTCTGTAAAAGAGTAAAAATCGGAGCGGCAAGAAATCGGCTCTTACTCGCGAGTTGCCCCCCCTGTTTCACTCGGAACTCAAATCCCTTCGCTAACAGCGGATTAAAAAAAACGACCAAATCTCCCATCGGAACCCCGTTTTTCGTAAATCCAAAACTTAAAACATCAACCCCCACTTTCCAACTCATCTCCGCTGGAGTGATCTTCAATGAAACCAACGCATTCGCAAAACGGGCTCCATCCATGTGAAATCGAAGATCGTGATTTCGACAAATCTCCTGAATCCTTCGAAGCTCCTCCAACGTGTAAACCGTTCCACACTCTGTCACTTGAGCGAGGCTAATGACTCGAGGAGACTGCGCATGGATATCCGTTCTTTCGGAAATCCGCTCTCGGAGGAGATCGAGATTCATTTTTCCATTACCCCCGGAAACAAGAGTCAATCCTGCTCCCCCCGAAAAAAATTGGGGAGCCCCACATTCATCCACTTTCAAATGGGACTGCTCATGACAGAGAATCGTTTCATAAGGAGGACAGAGATGGGCTAAGGCAAGTGAATTTGCCGATGTTCCATTAAAAACAATAAAAACCGAACAAGAGGTTTCAAAAACCTCTTGAACCAATTCCTTTAACTTTTGCGTCCACTGATCTTCCCCATACGCAACGACATGACCTTGATTACTATACTCTAAAGCACGAAAAGCCTCTGGAGAGATCCCTGCATAATTGTCACTCGCAAAACCTCTAACCATGGGAGTCTCTGGAGAGTTCGATTTCATACCGTATTTAATGACTATACCTCGGTTTCGCTAAAGATCAAAAATTTGTGTTTTTACGAATCTGGATTACATTAAGCTTTCGGAGCAAAAGGTGGTTATGCAGAATTTTACCTCTTTCGACCCTCTCCCTTCTCCCTACGGAGGCCCTAAGCCCGTTCGTATTCTTTTTGATGAGTCCCATAGCGAAAGCTGGTCAATCTCTCGGCAACAGGCCAAATCCTTCAATCCCCCCGATCCCCTCAACTCCTCCTATCAATCGGCGGCGGAACTCTTGAGCTCCCGAGACTGCTCCTGCTATCGTAATCTCGATCAACGGCTCACCCCCCCGACCCTCGCCAATTTTGATCTTCTGGCGCTCCTCCATCCCTGCGATCCGCAATGGGAAAAAACAATCGATGGGGGTTCCCCTCAACTCTCTCCTGCTGAAATCGATGCAATCCAACAGTTTGTCGAATCCGGTGGTTCACTTCTTCTCATCACGGAATATGAACACAATAAATACGGAGATAACCTCAACCTTCTTCTCTCCCGTTGGGGAATTCAAATCGAAAACAATACCGTACAGGACCGATTTCATTCGATCCACGACAACCACAGTTGGATTTTAAGCGAATCGACAAATTCCATGCATGCTAACTCTATCGCGCATGCAGTGACCGAAGCTTGTTTCTATCAAGCCGGTTCTTGCACCGTCACCGGAGAGGCCTCGATTGTTCGTCGCAGCTACGACTCGGCCACGCCTCCCCACGCGGGATTGATTGCCGTTGCCACCCCAGGAAAAGGTCGTCTCGTCGTTGTCACCGACTCTCGTCTCTTTGGAGATGAGTTCCTCAATCAATTTGATCATCAAACCCTCTGGCTCAATCTTATCGATTGGCTTTCGATCCCCGCTTATCTCCGGCATGAATGGAAAACCGAAAAAAGGGAGCCGCAATCAACTCCATTGGAGAATCTCCCTGAAACTTCTGCCTCTTGGATCAGTCTTAAATCGACCATTCATTCTTTAAGAGTTCTTCAAAATCCCGATGGCTCCGTCGATCCAAAAAACCATTCTCTCGTCACCCTTCTGCTTCCGATCATCATCCATGAGCTCCATCAACTTTCCTCATTTTTCCCTCATCAATACCACTATTGGCTGGCATTGGAAGAGGATCTCAACTACTGGCAAACACAAGGCTACCTTAAACCGGACTTTAAAAACTCTCTTGAGAAATTTGAACCGCAAAAACATCGGATCGAAGGAATAAAACACCTCGCTCTTTTCCCGATGTACACCCCAAATGGATCCCTACAAATCCGTTTCGAAGCAATACTCTTTCGAACTCCTTGGCCAACATGGATTGCTACTTTAGAAAAAACTCGTTTTTCCAATCCGAAATTTGTTCCTGGGGAACTTCTCGATTACACGGAAGGATATCAAAGCGATTGTGCCGTCCTCTTTCCCGAAACCGTCTCCATCTCCGGAAAACCGATGAATACCTTTGGAACTATTTTTTGTGATCGTGAAGCCCAGCGTCTTCTTCATTACACCAATCAAGCGGTTGAACTCTTAAAAATCTCCCTTCCTCCCCGAGCAAGCGCGCTATTAACCTCTTCCGTCCTTGCACAGCAGAGTTTAGAGCTTTGGGATCTGATACATGATCAAGCCCATAGTCTCGGAGAGCTTCCGTTTGATCCCTTTATGATTCGTCAACGTTCTCCCTATTGGATCTATTCACTGGAAGAACTTCGTGTCGATCTCCGCGCCTTTCGAGAGGCCGATCAAATGGCGAAGAAGGAGTTTCCTTTTGCAGAGTATGTCACTTATGCCATTCTGTTTGATCGACTGTTCCGTTTTCCGATCGTTGGAACTCGAATCCGCAACTACGATGCACTCGGAGGACAACTCCTCTTTTCTTCACTCCATCATCAAGGAATCTTAAAATGGTGCGACAATCAACTCACCATCGATTGGAAAGCGCTTCCGCAAGCCGTCGCCACCCTTGAAGAGGAAATCCTCCTTCTCTATCGCCATGCGACTGAGAGCTCTAAAATGAGTTTTTGGATCGAGTCTCACGATTTGATCAGTCGTCATCTCAGACCCAACATTGCCTCGCAATGGAAAAAAGAGAACCGCGCCATCAATAGCGAAGAGAATCCCGCTCAATGGCTGAAAGTCATTCAGCCGGATGAATTTCCCCTCGGACAATTCCATCTGAATCTTCAGAAAAAAATAAATCACCAAAAGGTGATTTCATGAATTCAGTTTAATTATCTTTTTTTAAACTCTCTTCATAACATTGACGAGTGCATTTTGAAAACTGTTCACCGTTTGCCGGTTTTTTTAAATAATAAACTTGAGAATTAAGATTCGAGTATTTTCCAATCTCTTCCAAACTATAGGCAGACATCACAATACAGGGAATCGTAGAATCGATCTCCCGTAATTTCCCTAAGAACTCAACCCCATTCATTTTGGGCATCGTCAAATCAGTGATTACAAATCGAATTTGATCTTTAAAACGAAGGTATAATTCCCATCCTGCCAATCCATCCTCTGCTTCCAAAACCTCAAAACCTAAATTCTTCAATCGACGCGAAGCGATTTCACGAATAAAGCGCTCATCCTCAACCAACAAAACAGTCCCCTCACCCATCCAAGGTTCGAATCTCCGCGTGTTCCGAGTAGCCAAACTCTCTCCCTTCACTGATGGAAGATAAACATCAAAAGCAGTCCCCTCACCGGGTTTCGAATAAACCTTTAAAAAACCATCATGTCCTTTAATAATCCCCAAAACCGCCGAGAGCCCTAATCCTCTTCCGGTAAACTTAGTCGAAAAAAAAGGCTCATAAATCCGTTTTAAGGTTTCCTCTGACATTCCACAACCGGTATCCGATATCTTAAAGTGCACATAAGAACCTTCCGGTTGATGACCGACCCCTTCCTGATCGTTCTCCATACTCTCCCCTAAAACAGAACGGGTTTGAATCGATATCTCCCCGGATTTTCCCTCCATTGCATCTCCCGCATTAATCACTAAATTCATGATGATCTGTTGAATTTGAATGCTATCAACAAAGACATTCGGCAGAGAATGGTCGAGATCTAGATGAACATTAATTCGTTTATCCAAAGAATGCTGAACGAGACTTAAGGTTCTCTGAATCAAATCATTGAGGGAACAGGAAGACTTCTCAAATCGACCCTTCCCCGCATAAGCCAACATTTGCGAACAGAGTTCTGCAGCACGATAAGAGGCCTGTTCAATCATCTCCAATGAGGAGGAAACTTGATGTTCTGCTGGTAAATCTTCTCGCATCAATTCCACATTCCCAATAATCCCTGTCAGAAGATTATTAAAATCGTGGGCAATTCCCCCTGCGAGAACCCCTAGACTTTCTAACTTTTGCTTTTGAAAAAGTTTTTGGTCTAGCTCTTTTCGTTCTGAAATATCCTGAAACGTTCCAAAAACACGGTAGACCTGAGAATCTCTCACTTCAACTTTACCAATCGTATGAGCCCAAAAAAAACGTCCTTTGTCAGTCCTCATCGGTAACTCTAAGTTCCATCCATGAAGATCCTGAATCCCCTTCTCGATTGCCGACTGAATCACCGGGAGCGACTCTTCGGTATAAAAGCTTAAAGCTCGTTCGATGGTTATTTTTTCATCGACCGGAACCTCATGAAGCTGATAGGTCTCTCGACTCCAATAAAGTTCTTGTGACTGAGGAAAGTAAATCCAACCACCGACCTTAACAAGACCGACAATCTCCTGAAGAATCGTGGCATCAAATTGAATTTTCTGCTCTTTTTCTTTCTCCTCGGTAATGTCGATCTTAATATCGATAAAATGAGTGATCACTCCCTGAGGATTACAAACCGGAATAATGGTAGTTCGAGCCCAATACAAGCTCCCGAATTTTTTCTTATTTTTAATATCCCCATGCCACATCTGTCCCGACAAAATTTTTTCCCAAAGTTCTTTAAAAAAAGAGCGTGGATGATATCCGGACTGTAAAATACGAGAATGTTTTCCAATGAGCTCCTCTCTCTGATATTGAGTGACATCACAAAAGCGATCATTCACCTCAGTAATCCGCCCCTCCAAATCCATCTTACAAAGCATTAAGTGATCTTGAAAAAGAACATCGATCCGCTCCTTGTGATTTTTCTCCGAAGCAAACATAGATCACTATACAATCTTTATCCCTATTCTTCAACGACTATCCTCCCTAAAGGGAACCGAAAAAAACCGTCGGAGGCAGCTCAGAGGCCTATTTTCTTCCCCATTCAACGGTCACTAACTCTGCCCCTTCGATCCCGGGCTTCAGATCATAGGGCTTACTATTCGCCCCCATTAAAAAGGCCTCTCCTGTCTTAAACTTCCGGCTTCCGACCTCAATCTCTCCCTTCACCACAAAGTGATACTGAAAACTGCGTCCATCCGGAAACCAAGGGTGTTCCTCCTCAGGAAACATAAAATTACGCAAAACAGAAAAATATTCGCAGACTAAGACTCGATCACTGTGAGGCTGAGCAAAAAAAGGCTCGTAGTCATCGTAACGGATCGATTCCTTCGCCTGTTCAATATGAAGTTCTCGAGTTTTCCCCTGATCATCAATTCGACCAAAATCATCGACTCGATAGGTGGTATCGGAGTTCTGTTGAATCTCTAAAATCAGATTACCAGCCCCAATCGCATGGACACGACCAGAAGGAAGAAACATCGCCTCTCCTGGACGCGTTGGTAATGAATGAAGCTTGGCAACGAGATTCGGCTTTCCGATCGCCTCTTTAAAATCCTCAGCAGTCACCCCTTTTTTTAATCCGACATAAATCTTTGCCTCTGGATTGGTATTTAAAAAATACCACATCTCGGTCTTCGGTTCCCCTTGAAGTGCCTTTGCTTTATCGACGGGGGGATGAACTTGTAAACTCAAGGTCTCCACGCAATCCAAAAGCTTAATTAAAATAGGAAAACGAGGGGTGTCCGGCGATTCCGAACCAAAAACCTCGAGACGTCTCTTCACCCATAGATCTTGGATCGTTAATTGATCTAAGGTTCCGTTACAGATTTCACTACACGCCTCAGGCCGATCAACCAACTCCCAACTTTCTCCAATTTTTTCATTCTCCGGAATCAAACGTCCAAAAACCGTATTTAAGTTCTGACCTCCCCATATTCTTTTTTGATAAATCGGCTTAAATGTAAAAATATCCATAACCAAAATCTTGCTCAAATAATACCGATCGTTCAATTCAATTTAACATAAATCGGCAAAGAGCGAAACCAAAGATTTATCTTTTATGAAAACATTTCTACTCACATTTACATCGCATTGAATTCCGATTTATGAATTTTAAAAATACAGTTTTTTTTATTTAATCTTTCTAAGGAAGGCATAAATGCAGAAAAAAGGCATCTATTTTATTTCAGCTACCCCGACCCAAACTCCCCGTTCAAGGCACGAATCACCACAGGCCCCATAATGGCTACAAAAATCGCGGGAAAAATAAAGAGTACCAAAGGAAACATGATCTTCACCGGAGCCTTCATCGCCGCCTCTTCTGCCCGCTGACGGCGCTTCACACGCATTGCCTCGGTTTGCACCCGAATCACATCGACAAGACTTCCTCCCATTTTGGAGATATAAATCACGGAGGTTAAAAAGACTCGCAAATCATCGATTCCAACGCGTTCTGAAAAATCCTTCAGAGCATCATTGCGCGATTTTCCCAATCGAATTTCATTCAAAGTAATATTAATCTCATCGGTCAAAGGTCCATTTGTTTTTTCAGCAACGAGTGCTAACGCTCCATCAAAGGAAATGCCTGACTCCACCCCAATACTGATCAGATCAAAAGTAAAAGGAAGTGCTTTCAAAATTTCGGCCCGTCGTCCTTTTGCTTTCCCCTGAACAATCCCTAACGGCATCCGATATCCAATCAAACCCGAGACGACAATCAACCCCCAGGTCATCTGATCCTTCGGTTGAGCAATCGTCAAAATAAAAAAGAAAATCGGGAGACCTATTAAAAAAATCCAAGAAAGAGTCGTTAATTGAACGGGGGTCACTTTTCCCGTGAATCCAGCTGAGGCGATATCCTTACGACACTGCTCCAGCATTCCTATCGGCGTTAACTGTGAGAATGCTCTCGAACATTTATCGGCAAGAGGAAGTAAAACTCGAACCGCTAAACTTTGATTCATCACCTCTTGATCCCGAATATTCGATCCTTTACGAGCTCCGCCCCCAGGCCCCACTTTTTCAAGTCGATCTAATAAACTGTGCGGCTCCGAAGATTTTAAGGAGAAAGCCACTAATAAAACAAAGGCCAATATCGAAATCGAAATGAGTATTTCCATAAACTCTTTTACACCTCAATATCGCATATCTTATAAATCGCAAAACACCCGAGACCTTGCCAAAATAAGGTTGCCCCCACCATCACTTTCCCATACCCAGTAAGTAAAGGATCCATATAGCCAGGACTAACCACTGAAATGATCACAACTAAGGCAAGAGGCATCAAGCCGACTACGGCTCCAGACATCTTTCCTTGAGTCGATAATACTTTAATCTGCCCTTGAATCTTAATTCGCTCTCGAATCGTTTTCGATACCTGATCCAAAATCTCTGCTAAATTACCTCCCACCTGCCTTTGTATACTAAAAGCACTTAAAACAATCTTCAAATCTTCACCTGGCACACGAATATACATGTTTTGAAATGATTCCTCAATGGGAAGCCCTAAATTTGTCTCACGCATGAGTTGTCGAAACTCCGTTGAAATCGGAGCCGGCGACTCACGACAAGCCAAATCCACTCCTTGTAAAAACGTTTGCCCCGCCCTTAAAGAATTACAAATTAAACTCAAAAAATCGGCTAATTGATTCGTAAACTTATTGATCCGCGCCGCCTTCATAAAGGCAATATAGGGAACATGAATAAAAAACATCAATAACCCCACCCCCCCTGCAACGATCCACTGATTCGACATTGATAACCCTAACGCCCCACCTACCCCCGCTAAGACCACTCTCATTAAAATAAATTCTGAGGCTCGAATCGGGATATCTGCTTGAGTGAGTTGCTTCTCGAGTCGCATCATCATCGCCTCTCCCGTCAGATAAACTAAAAAGCGACGAGTATCCTCTTTTTTCTTTAATTCCTGCGGAATTTTTGTGCTAAAGGGATTATCTCGATCCTGTTTCGACTCTTGTGTTTTTGAAAGAAAAGCTAAACGCTCTCTCAACGCTACTTTATCAGAGTCCGCCTCTTGCTTAGAAAAATAAAGAGCGAGAAAGATAATCGCAACTAAAAGAACGATGAGCTCCGCCCAAATCATGATTCCCCTTCCCCTTCTGGATAATTAATATAAACAACACTCGAAAATATCTCTACCGGAACATGCATCCCCGCCGCCTTAAATCGATCCATACACTTCGGAACAAGTCCACATCCTTTTAGAATTCCTTTAATTTTTCCTTCGGAGGTGGTTCCTGTTTGCTCAAATTTAAAAATATCTTGAAGTAAAACCGTATTCCCCTCCATCCCTTGGACTTCGGTAATATTCAACATCCGTCGACTTCCATCAGCAAGTCGTCCGATTTGAACAATCAAATGAACCGCACCAGAAATCTGTTGGCGTATCGCTAACTGAGGAAGATCCATCCCCGCCATCATCACAAGGGTTTCTAGTCGAGAAAGCGCCGATCGAGGATCATTGGCATGCGTCGTCGTCATCGAGCCATCATGCCCAGTATTCATCGCTTGGATCATATCCAATGCCTCTCCCCCACGACACTCTCCAATCACAATTCGATCCGGACGCATACGCAACGTATTCTTCACGAGTTCTCGAATCGAGATCTCTCCCTTACCCTCAATATTCTTCGGCCGGGATTCAAGTCGGATCACATGCTCTTGCTGGAGTTTTAATTCGGCAGCATCTTCAACGGTGATGATTCTCTCCCCATCGGGAATAAATGAAGATAAAGCATTTAACAAAGTCGTTTTACCCGATCCCGTACCCCCTGAAATCACAATATTTAAGGTCGAGTGTACTGCCGCCTTTAAAAACATCGACATCCCAGGGGATAAGGCCCCAAATGACATCAATTTTTCCATCGACAACGCGCTTTTACTAAATTTACGAATCGTAATCGTTCCCCCATTTAATGCCAGAGGAGGAATAATCACATTCACACGAGAACCGTCAGGTAAACGAGCATCACACAACGGAGTCGATTCATCGACGCGTCGTCCCAAAGGAGAAAGGATCCGGTCAATCACTCTCCGTAATGCCTCTTCATCGGTAAACTGAACTGAGGAAAGGGTCAGACGTCCTTTTTGTTCAATGTAAATCGTCTTCGCTCCATTGACCATGATTTCAGAGATCGAATCATCCTTTAAAAGTTGTTCCAACGGACCAAAACCGACCATCTCATCAATCACTTCCGTCAAAAGACGCACACGGAGTTGCCGACCAATCGGAGCCTTATCGGCCGCTAGTTTTTCATCAACTAAAACCTCGATTCTCGACTTCAGACGCTCCTCATTCCCCTTGTCCAATAGCTTAGGTTCGATATTGGGAATAATAAAAGGCATCAACGTTTTTTTATACTGATTAATAAACTCGATGACCGGATCCACAGGCAGTTTGATCGGTCCCGTTCCATGGACCGCTCCATGACCTCCCATCGAACCAGTAGAAGCCCCAGAACTCATCGGTGGAGGAACAGGAATGGATCCTCCCATCGGAGTCGGAGCCCCACTTGCAGGGGAAGGAGAGGAAACTGAATTCGCTCGCATAGGAGGAGGAACTCCCCCCGGCCGAGGAGGCATTCCACGCGGAGGAATATTTCCAAGAGAGTTACCAGGCTTTAAAAAACCAGGAATAGAGGGTATATTTGGCATGTTTGCCATAAGACCTACATACCATAACGTCTATTCATCAAAACGCCAAGAAAAAGAATTCCTCACCCCAGAAGTTTCTCGATTCGCTCCCGAATTTTACCGCGAAGCGGAGATCCATGCGCAAAAATGAGGATCTCAATCGGATAATCCAAGAGCACTTGAAGCGACTGACGATTTTTCCGCTCATCCCAAGCATACTTTTCAGGTAACAAAGAAAACTCACAATCCGGCAAATTCACAATCGCATCCCCTAAAATAGCAACCCCCTCAGGAGCTACAAAACAGACCTCTCCTTCGGTCGCCCCGGGAATCGGGAGAATCTCCAAATCACCATGGGTCGCTTCGTGAAATACAAAATCAACCTTAATCTCCAATTTTGCCCGTGCCTTTTCTGAACTCCAGATCGGTATCTGAAAGCGATTCCGATAAAACTCTGCCGCACGTGCATGGTTTTCGTTGGTTAAAAAAACCGCCTTGATCGGTGCCTCCGCAATGAGCTCATCGAGCGCTTCTTTCTTTAACTCAATCGGATCAATTAAAATCCATCCCTGTAACGAGCGATAGGCCGTCGAGGAAAGCTCGCATTTCACGGAAGCATCAAAGGCACTCCACCAACGAATCGATTGATGGACCACAATTACTTCATCCGCTTTTGTCATAGGAGCGCTATCGTTATCAGGAAACATTCAATCGCCAAGAATTAATCCATTTCTTTCATTAGAGAACAAAAACAAAGGCATTTTTTATGCAGCGACGCAGAGAAAAAAGGGATGATGTGAGCTTCGTCCGGGCTTATGAGGGTTATCCCCTCTCTTGGCTCCCTCTTGATTGCCATAATGAGCTAGCGAATGATGCCACGCTTCGATTCTTGAATAAATTTTAAAAGCCGTTGAACTTCAGGAATCAACGGCGTCATCTCCGAAATCTTCTCAATTGCTTGCGTTGTGTTCAAGGAGGAATCCATTAAAATCCGATAAACCTGTCTCAATGATTTAATCTTTTCCTCACTCAATCCACTTCTTTCTAATCCAACTTGATTGATTCCACAAAGCTGTGCCGGATTTCCATCGACAATCGAATAGGGAGGAACATCTTTCACAACCTTCGAGCACCCCCCAATCATCGAAAAGGCTCCAATCCGACAAAACTGATGCGCCGCCGAAAGTCCCCCAACAACGACATGATCCTCAACAATCACATGTCCAGCCATTGTTCCATTATTTGAAAAAATAACCTCATTTCCGATCACACAATCATGAGCGACATGGGAGTAAGCTAAAAAAAGATTATGATCTCCGATTTGAGTCGCCGTATTCGGTACCGTCGCACGATTGATGGTGACAAATTCACGGAACACATTCCGCGACCCGATCTTCAAAAAGGTCGGTTCCTCTTGATACTTCAAATCCTGTGTCTTCCCCCCGATCGCACAAAAGGGATGAAATTCATTTTCATCTCCACAATGCGTTGATCCGATGATCGAGGCATGATGCATCACCGTACAGTTTTCACCCAAAATCACTTGCGCCCCAATAAAAGCATAGACCCCGACCTGAGTCCCCCTCCCCAATCGAGCCCCCTCCTCAATCACTGCCGTGGGATGAATCGCATCGGCACTCACAAAAAAAGTCCTTCTCTTGGGGTGAGGGAGGGACGCATCTTTTCGTCAAAGCCCGAAAACAAAAAAACAAATGAAACGGTATGTTTAAAATTCATAAATCGGAATTCAATCGGATTATAATGGTGTCGAGAATGTTTTCATTGAGGAGATATCCTGGGTTTCGGTTTTTGACCGATTTATGCATCGATCAATGCAAACATCAATTCCCCTTCCGAAACGACCTCTCCATTCACTAAACATTGACCATAGGCCTTTCCAATTTTTCCTTTGGAACGAGTCAACTCCGCATGAATCATCAAGGTATCGCCAGGAACAACCGGTTTACGAAACTTAATCTTATCGGCACTCATGAAGTAACCGAGCCGTCCTGCTTGAGTCGATTGACGTAACATCAAAATACTCGCAACTTGAGCCATGGCCTCGACTTGAAGAACTCCCGGCATCACGGGATGACCCGGAAAATGGCCTTGGAAAAACGGTTCGTTGATCGTCACCGACTTCTGTCCCACGGCCTTCGTTGGCCCATCAAAACGAACGATCTTATCGACTAGTAAAAAAGGATATCGATGCGGAAGAATCTTCATCACCTCATTGATATCTAACCCTGACTCTCCCACCGGAATATACTCCACCGGCATCAATTGATTCAGATAACTCTTATACTTCTTATTGATCGCCTTGGAAAGCTCTGCATTAAGCGCATGACTCGGCTTCGAGGCATAAATATGGGCCTTTAAGCGAATCGGCACTAAGGCCAAATCTCCGATGATATCCAAAATCTTATGTCGGACGAATTCATCTTCAAATCGCATCGGCTCACGGCTTATCACCGAATCCCCTTGAATCACGACCGCATTCTCAAGACTTCCTCCCTTAATCAATCCCTTATCCATTAACGGTTTGACCTCTTCATAAAAAACGAAGGTTCGAGCTGGAGCAATCTCTGTTCGATATTTCTCCGTGTTCTCTTGCCAATGTAAAAACTGCGTATGCTTTCCTAAATGATTCGCATTCGTACAGGAGATCTCAAAGGTATCAGAGGGCCAAGCAATCATAAAGGCTCCATCCTTCCCCTCGACCCGTACCGGCTCCCGAAGTTCAAAAAAGGAGACCTTTTCCGTTAACTCCACGAAGCCCGCCTCAATCAATAGCTCCGAGTAAATCTTGCCACTCCCATCCCCAATCGGAGGCTCATTGGCATCCAACTCAATCAAAGCGTTATCAATCCCAAAACCTCGTAATGCGGAGAGCAAATGCTCAATCGTATGAACCTTGATATTCCCTTCACCGATCGTCGTCGCGCGTTCCACCTGCTTCACATGATCGATGTGAGCCTGAATCGTCGGCTCATCCGGGAGATCGACTCGTTTAAAAAGATAACCGCTATTTGCAGGGGCCGCTTTCACCGTAAGGGTCACCGAGTTTCCTGTGTGAAGAGCCAGACCTTTAATCGTTGCATCCCGTGCAACCGTTTTTTGTAGAACATTCGCCATCCGAGATTGAAACGAAAATAAGGGGTGGGAGTCAACCTCGAAAAAAGTTTATTTTTGATTGTCAGTCAGGGAGGGGCTTGCTAATCCTCCGCCATGGCCACACCTGATAAACTCGAAGAAATTTTCCGTCTCCAAGAAGTCCTCAACCAACGCATTGGAGTCGATCTCCGAAATCTCTCCGAAGAGGAGAAAACAAAATGGATCCTCAACTACTCCCGTGCAATGAATCAGGAGATGTCGGAGCTCATTGATAGCGTCCCTTGGAAATGGTGGGCAAAGTACCAAAAATTTGATGAACAAAATGTCCGTGTTGAGATCATCGATCTCTTTCACTTTTTAATCTCCTTGGCCCAAACCGTCGGAATGACCTCCGATGATGTCTTCCAAGCCTATCTCAAAAAGAACGAAATTAATCATAAACGTCAAGAAAGCGGCTACGCCGTCAAGGATCACGACGATTCTCGGTCGGTCTAACCCCCCTCCCTCTCATGCCCGACAGCCTCATTTGGACGATCTCAATTCTCCTTATTCTGATCGGGCTCTTGGGCTGTATCGTTCCAGGAATCCCTGGAGCTCCCTTAATCCTTCTCGGCGGACTTATCCATAAGCTCTGCCTTCCCGATCTTATCACTTGGTGGACCATGGGGGCCCTCTGCTTACTCACCGCCCTCACCAGCCTTCTCAATCTCCTGATCACCGGATACACCGCCCAAAAGGCCGGAGCCTCACGGCTCGCCACCGTAGCGGCGATCTTAGGGGCCCTCATCGGTCTTTGGATGAGCCTACTGTGGATCTTCCTGCTTCCCCTGCTCCTCGCCTTCGGGGTCGAATACGGGATTAAGCGGAAAAAAGCGACCGCCTCCGCTCTCATCAGCGCCAAGGTCGGATTCGGACTCTTTCTCAGTGCCCTCCTCCAATTTGGCCTCGCCCTCCTCATGGTCATCCTCCTGATCATCGATTGCTTTTGGATTTAATAAAAATAAGAACTTTACAACCCCCTCAATGGCTTGTAACCGTAGAGTTCCTTTCCCGCCGGAGTGGCGAAATGGCAGACGCGATAGACTCAAAATCTATTATTGGTAACAATGTGTCGGTTCGAGTCCGACCTCCGGTATTTCCCCTTCTCTCAGAGGCACATACAACAAACTGACCTCTCTAAAATACCCCGAAAGGGGAGGATAATGGGAGCATGCCCCCGTCCGTTAAAACGAGGGAAGTCCAGTTCAAAAAGCTCCTTGTATCCCTTTCTAACGAAACGTCGGTCAACGTTAGACGAATTTTCCTGGATTTAAAATCCCCTTAGGATCTAAAGCTTTTTTAACCGTTCGATGAAGCGCCCGTAATTCCGGACTCGCCGCAAGGCTCCACCACGGCATCTTGGCTAAACCGACTCCATGCTCCCCCGTAATCGCTCCGTTCCAAGCGATCACCTGCTTAAAGAGAAGATCGAGAGCCAGATCGGCATTCGCCTTCTGTTTCCGATCCTCTGGATCGAGCATTAAATTCACATGAATATTTCCATCTCCCGCATGACCAAAGCTGGCCACTGGAATTCCATACTTCTTCTGTATTTTTTCCGAAAGTTTAAAAAGATCGACTAATCGACTCCGAGGAATCACAATATCTTCATTCAATTTTTTCATTCCCGTCGCCCGTAAAGAACCGGAAAATTGCCGTCTTAATTCCCAAAGCCGCTCGGTTGCCTGATCGCCAAAAGCCTTTTGAACACGCTCCGGCTTTAAATCAAAAAGAATTTTCTCAATCGACTTCAAGTCGGATCGAACCGCTTTTTCTGTCCCATCCGTTTCCACGAGCAAATAGGCATCGGAAGGAGGAATCCGACTCACTCCCATCGCCTTTCGCACCGCTTCCAGTGTCAAACGATCGGCAACCTCTAAAGTCGCAGGTAAAAAGCCCGCCTCTAAAATGAGCTGAACCCCCTTCGCCGCTTGAACGGCACTCCCGAAAAAGGCACAAATGGCGCCGCGACTCTGAGGATGAGGAATTAACCGTACGGTGATTTTCGTCACGATCCCTAAAAGACCCTCTGAACCAACGAAGATTCCGACCAGATCAAATCCGGTCTTATTCTTCATCGTTCTCCCTCCCACATTCACGATCGTTCCATCGGCAAGAACCACCTCTAATCCCAAAATATAATTTCGCGTGACTCCATACTTCAAACAACGCGGCCCTCCCGCATTCGTCGCGACATTCCCTCCGATAAAACAGTCCTTTAAACTCGCCGGATCAGGAGGATAAAAAAGACCCTTTTTCTTGACCTCCGCTTGTAAGCGCCCCGTAATTACCCCTGGTTCCACGACCGCAATTCCATCCTCACGATTAATCTCCAAAATGCGGTTCATCTTCTCTAACGAGAGAACAATTCCCCCTTTAACCGGAACGCACCCTCCCACGTATCCTTTTCCTGCCCCTCGTGCCGTCACCGGGACCTTGTTTTGATTCGCAAATTTTACAATTGCCGAAACCTCACGGACATTTTTAGGAAAACAGACCATCTCAGGAGCCGCAGAAGCGAGCCACGCATCAGTCGAGTAAATCGCAACGGTCTTCGAATCGAAACGATAAAGGGATTTAGGAAACGAACGTTTAAATGAAGCGATCCACGATTTCATCAATCAATCATGAGCTGAATCTGAAACAGATCCAAGTCTTTTACTCGAAAAACGTTCATTCCCCTTTCCCTTGCAATCAGATAGTTATGAAAAATGCAATTTTTGCATGGATAGGGAGAATGGGGAGGATAAATTCAAAAACAATTTTCATTTGTCTTTATCCTGAACATTCTGAATATCGATGCAAAAAATCCGCTTCACTCCCTTGTCATTCCCCATTCCATGGGGACAGTTGCTCTTAGGAAATCATTGAAGGCTTGCCACGCTCGCTCCAATCGTCAAATTTAGATCATGTTATTTCTAGGAGTAAATATCGACCACATTGCGACTCTGCGTCAGGCTCGCTACAAATCCGCTCAGTTTAATCAAGAGCCGGATCCCATTGCCCTCGCCCGACTTTGCGTCGAAGCCGGAGCTCATAATATCACCGCTCATCTCCGAGAAGATCGTCGCCACATGCAAGATCGTGACTTAATCCTCCTGAAAAAACAGATTAAGGCCCCGCTGAATTTTGAAATGGCGATCACCCCACCGATGATCGACTTTGCCCTGAAATTAAAACCGACCGAAGTCTGCCTCGTTCCGGAAAAACGCCAAGAGGTCACGACAGAAGGGGGGCTGGATGTCCTGACCCATTTTACGAAAATTAAAAAAGCGACCGCAAAAATTCAGTCCCAAGGAATCGCGGTCTCTCTTTTTATCGATCCGATCGAAGATCAAGTCAAAGCGGCGGCAGGAACAGGGGCACAGTTTATCGAGCTCCACACCGGCGTTTTTGCCAATTCAAAATCAAAAACCACGCAAAAGAAGGAACTCTTGCGACTCAATAAAGCCCTTTGCCTCGGGAAATCACTTGGTCTGACGGTCAATGCCGGTCACGGCCTCAACTATCAAAACATCACCCCATTTATTCAAGCCCTTCCTGAAGTAAATACCTTAAATATCGGCCACACCATTGTCTCCCGATCGATCGAAGTCGGTCTCTTTCGAGCGGTCCAAGAGATGGTTCAGCTCCTCAAAAAATAAGGTTCCTTTCCATTACCAGTGGAATAAAGAAATCTCCTAGTGAAGACTATTTTTCATGGTGTCGCAACAAGTTGATATCCAAGGATTTTTGCGATTTTTTAGCATCGTGCCGAGTTCTTTGGGAAAGAACGAGACGATCGAGTGAAAACGAGAGGCTGCAGGACGCAGCCAGAGTGAGTCGGGAGAGGAACGAATCATCATAGAGTTGGAGAATCTCCCAAGATCATTGCGTGAAGATTAGGTTTCGCAAAGGAAGAGAATGACATTGATGTTCGGAAGATGCACAGGATGAAGACAGTCAAAGGAAAACGCATCTAAATCATCCGGGGATCTCATTCTGAGGAGAGGGGAACCGAACCCCTGAAGAGAAAGGCGAACGTTTTTTGAAAATCCTTTTTATTTTGTTCTTACAAAATAAAAAGAGGTCGTTAGCATTCACCGCCATGAAAGAATTGGCAAAAGGTTACGAACCGTCTCAAGTCGAAGATCGTCTTTACTCCCAGTGGATCAACAGTAATGCTTGGCGTGCCGATGAGCACTCCTCGAAACCGGCTTTTTCGATTGTCATGCCCCCCCCGAATATCACCGGGGTTCTCACTTTAGGTCACGTTCTCAATAACTCGATTCAAGATATTCTTTGTCGTAAGGCACGAATGGAGGGCAAGGAGGTCCTCTGGCTCCCCGGAACCGATCATGCAGGACTGGCAACGCAAACGGTCGTTGAAAAGTCTCTCCGAAAAAATGAGAACAAAACCCGTTTTGATCTCGGACGTGAAGAGTTCCTTCGAGTCACCTGGGAGTGGCAAAAAACGCACGGCGATATCATTATTCAACAACTCAAAAAACTCGGCTGTTCCGCCGATTGGAGTCGTGAACGGTTTACGCTCGATCCCGCCTACTCCAAATCGGTTCAAGAGGCCTTTGTCACTCTTTATCAACGTGGCCTGATCTACCGTGGAAAACGAATGGTCAACTGGTGCCCCGGATCTCAAACTGCCATCTCCGATGAGGAGGTCATTCCCAAAGCACAAAAAGGGAAGCTTTACTACGTCCGCTACGAAATCGCAGAAACTCCCGGCCAATTTCTCGTCGTGGCGACGACTCGCCCAGAAACAATTTCCGCCGACTGGGCCCTTGCCGTTCATCCCGAAGATGAACGCTATTGCACGCTCATTGGAAAACAGGCCTATCGTCCTCTTTCAAAATCATTGATTCCGATCATTCCCTCCACTCAAATCGATAAAGCCTTTGGAACCGGAGTCCTTAAGGTCACTCCAGCACACGATAAGGTCGATCTTGAAATCTATTTAGAACAGAATAAAACGATCAATCCCTCCGATTTCGGCTGCGTCATCAACGAAAAAGGATTCATGGAATGCGCCGATGAGCCGGAGCTCCATCAACTCGAACGATTTAAAGCACGAGCAAAATCGGAAGAACTTTTAGAGTCCCGTGGTCTGTTGGAAAAAACAGAGGATTACCAAAATAATGTCGGATTCAGTGAGCGTGCCGATGTCCCGATTGAACCACGATTAAGTGATCAATGGTTCCTTCGCTATCCCAAAATCGATCAAACGATCCAAGTGGTTAAAGAGCATCTGATCCGATTTTTTCCAGAACATCACGAAAAGGTTTACCAGCACTGGCTCGAAAATATTCAAGATTGGTGCATCTCTCGTCAAGTCTGGTGGGGTCATCGTGTTCCCGTTTGGCGAAAAAACGAGGAACTCAAATGCCAGATCGAATCTCCAGGAGCGGATTGGGAGCAAGATCCTGACACGCTCGATACCTGGTTTTCATCATGGCTTTGGGCCTACGAAACGATGGATCTCCCCACCCGTAAAAAGTTTTACCCCACCTCGATTCTGGTCACCGGCCCTGATATTATTTTCCTCTGGGTCGCCCGCATGATTATTGCAGGCCTTGAGTTCCAACCGGGAACAGGCTCCTCCTTAGAAGCAAATCTTGCCTTCAAGGATGTTTACTTTACTGGACTGATTCGTGATCGTCAGGGAAGAAAGATGTCGAAATCGCTCGGCAACTCACCGAATCCTCTCGACCTCATTGCGACCTATGGCGCAGATGGAATCCGTTTCGGATTGATGAGAATTGCGCCGCAAGGACTCGATATCCGATTTGATGAAAAACAGATAGAAGAGGGACGAAATTTTTGTAACAAACTTTGGAATTCAGCCCGTTTCCGACTCATGCAAGGGGAGCTCAATCCCGAGGCGACTCCACGACAATACCCCTTGAACCCTTTCTCACAGCTCCTTCTTGAGCAGCTTGAGACGGTCATCCAGACCGTGAGCAGTGCCTTCGATCGTTATGAATTTAGCCAAGCGGCCTCGACGCTTTATGATTTTGTTTGGAACGATTTCTGTTCCAACTTTATCGAAGCCGCAAAAGCCGATTTTTATCATGAAGCCTCCCCGACGCGAAAGGGAACTTTAGAAACCATCGACTACACCCTTTCGGTGGTTTTAAGACTACTTCATCCCTTTACCCCATTCATCACCGAAGAACTCTGGCTCGAGCTTGGATTAGGCAAAAGCACGATTCAATTCGCCCCTTGGCCAAAACCATCGACCGACTCCGCCTTCTCCGAAACTGAGATCGCCAAAGAGATCTATCGTACCGTGACCCAAGGTCGCGCGCTCCGTGGGGAATTCAACCTCCCCTCAAACCAAAAGTTTAAATTTTTATTAAAATCCAAAGGAGCGGTTTCCGAGGCCACATTAGAGGTCATGAAACTATTGCTGAACGCTCTTTCCCTAGAGCAAATCGACCAAGCCCCAGAAAAAACTCCCGTTGCCTTCACCACCATTGGTGATCTCTATCTCCCTCTCGAAGGGATATTAGATCCTGTCAAGGAATCGCAACGCCTTGAAAAAGAGCTCCAAAAGATCCTCAAAGATCTCGAAATTACGCAAAAGAAACTCGACGATCCCCATATGCTTTCGAAAGCTCCTGCCGAAAAAATTGCGGAATGGAAAGAATTGAAAGCCGATTTAGATCTAAAAAAAACAAGAGTTCAGGATCAAATCGCCATGATTCAATAAATAATCCTGCCTTTTTCCCGTGCTCTTCGCTAAAACAACTTCTCTTCATCTTTGGCTCCTTTTTGGATGCCAAACTCTATTTTAAAAACGGCCCCATTTCATGGGGTCAAGTCAAAAAGTACTATTTGATAGCGCTCACTTTTCGGGAGTCTGGTCAATTTCTCACCCAAAAAATAAAAACAGAAACACATCTTCTCAGACGAAGCAAAGGAATAATCCTGATCTTTGTTTTCCTTACTCAATGGCATTTCTAGTCTAGAAACGAACGGTGGCGCTAAAGCCACCACCGAGATCATATTTGGCATATTCAGCCACGCGGTTCGAACTCGACTTCCGCTTTTCCCAGGATCCATAAGTACTGAGCGTAAACCATTCCGTGATATCCCACGAAAACGCAGAACCATAGGTATAAGTAAAATCTTCTCGATTTTTATATGAAAGATCATTTCGGTTTTCATTCATATTGTAGTTTGAGTATTTAAAGAAAAAAAACGGGGAAGCAAAAACCGTCGGAACAATTTGTTGTCTTAAGTTCAAAGAAAGAGAAGACTCTAATCGGTTATTAATGTCTCTCCGATTCGTTCCATCTATTTGATCTTCTGGGTTCGGATTCTCGGAGTCGGTGTAATATAATGTCCCAGTATATCCAACATTCAAACTCATAGTTGGGGAAAAATTAAAAAATTTGTAACATCCCCACGAGGGAGCATATTCCTTATAAGTTTCAGAGTAATTTGAGGTCTGTGGAAATACGTGACTTATTTCATGTCCAAGAAGTCTCGTGTATTTAAACCCCAACTTAACACCCCACGAATCGTTAATCAGATAATTTAATCCGAGCTGAATTGTTTGTGAATCAAAATCAAACTCATTATAACCACCTAAATCATCTTGCGATATATCACCCTGATACCGAAACATACTCCCATTGTCTCCAAGTCCATAATTGAACCAGTTATGGATAAACCCACAGCCGAGATATAGCTTATTCCCATTAATATCAATGGGATCAGGAGCCAAATGTAACTGCACCGTCGATACTAAGAGAGTTGTATCTACCGCGTAGCGATCTGATTGTAAAAGCATATTTGAAACATAAATCGCACTAGATCCCAGAGTCACATCCCACCATCGTCTAATATGCTTCTTTCTAATAATTAACTGCGTCCCCAGATCCTCATCGCCACCGGGTATAATTTCGGGAGCTTGCTCCACATCGACGCGACTTGAGCCATTATCGGCATTTCGCAGATTTGGGAAAATCTCACCTTGCCTATTGTAACGATTCACCTGATCCATTCTGGCATTAACAGCAATGAGATTGTTGAAAAAAATCATCAAAATTACGCCTATATATAGACTATACTGCAATTTCATAGATTTTCTCAGAACTATTTTTGTAAACTATTAATATTGGAATTCACAATGGTTCCACTAGTATCTCGATAAACGCTACTCCCAGGTGTCCCACTTGTATTGGCTGTAACGTTAGGGTCGTTAATATTGAGAGCCCCTGATTTATTCGGAGTCCCAGAGCTTACAAACCAGTCTCCGGTAAGAGTATAAACATTCATAACCTTAGCCCCAGTAAACTGAGTGATATCAAAATTATTCAAATTTACCCGATCTGCCCTTAACTCCACTAGTTTCGAATTAAATGTCGGGTTGTTTAAAGTGATTGCTGCATTTTTTGACTCCATAGTGATTTTACTAAAAAGACCGTCAGAGCTCAAAAAATTGACAGTAGAACCCGCTGTTGAAATGGCATTTAAGGCCTCAAATGACATCTGCTTTGAAGAAGAAGTAATAGCGTCAGTATCACTAAATGACATTGATCCTGTTAAACTTATAAAGCGAAGATTATCAGGCGCATTCAAAAAACTCATTCCTGATAAGCTATTATTAAAAGTAATTGAGTCATGAGCGACGAAAAAAAATTGATTTAAAGTCCCTAAATTTGAAAAATTATAAGGTTTTTCTACGAACGTTAGATTTAGTGCGCTCAGGGCTCCAGTAAATCCTTGTTCTTTAAACGAAAAAACCGTCTGGTAAAAACCATCGATATTTGCATTTGAGGAAAAAAAATTATAGCCAGAAAAGTCCGGATTATTTAAAACAAGAATTTCTTTATTATGTGAATCTAAAAAATCGCTAAATTTCAGAAAATCTTTTTTTTCAGAAATGAATTTAGTCGTCGTAACTCCATCAGGTTTGAAATTAAAGGTAAGAGGTCCTTTATTATCTGGTACGTCCCCAACTTTAATATTCGTTTCTACTACAGTGCCTTCTTTAATCGAAGCCTGTTGCTTGTCTACTTCCGTATCAATTTTTTCGCTTGATGAAACCTCTTTTTTAAAGCCGTTCAATAAACTTGATCCCTGAGAAACATTTTTAAGATCAAAATTAATAACGGGTCCAAGTGTGTTTTGACCTGGAACCACAAACGTCATTTGCCCTGCATTTACAATACGACTATCGCCACTTGGATGCGTTACCCGACTTTGTCCTTCTAAAACTAGAAGTTTAAAACCCCCATTCGATGTTGCCCCTACCATGATGGTCGTCCCGGTCACCGCGGCTGTCGCCGCTGCCGTGCGAATGGTTCCCCCTCCCATTCCTTTCGGAGAATGAAAAAGAACGCTTCCGCTATGAAGATGCATTGTCCGCTTGGCGGCTTCAAATGAAAAAATCGTATTTGCACCGACACGGGCAATCGTTTTATCGGACGCCTCCAACTCCGCACGTGAGCTAATCCCCGTCCGAATGACCTGGCGCAGTTCGAAGATATCATTCACTTTTGCCTCGCGAATATCCTTCGTATCAGGAGACGTAACTCTAACATCACGAAATACTTCTGTAAATCGAGCCCGTTGTAAATCGTCTGCAGCATAGGAAAGAACCGTGATCACAAACATCATCACCGTAAATAGCGTTTTCATAAGGTCCCCATCTTTCTAGCCGACCCTCTCCAGTTCTTCTATTCCTGAGGAACTTATACATAGACTGTAGAGTCCTTTAGTTTTTTTACTAAATGTAGATTCTGTTACTCATTAGCCTACAATATAAACTTATAATCTTATTTAGTAGATTTCTAAAGGTGCATTCTATTTATTCAGATAAATAATCGAGAATGTGGACTTTCCTCTGGCGATTGCCTACTTTGTTTGGAAAAAGAAAGAGGATTAAAGGTCAGTTTACATCGATTTTCATGATTGATAGGATTACTTTTTTCCTGTTTGTCGTAAAAATCAACTCATCTTTCCCTCATGCCCTTGTTCAATGATCCCTGCTTTAAAGGGGGATCACCCAATAGTTAAGAGCTAGCTACAAATCCCAACGGGTTTTGTTTTTTTCCAATCTCCCCGTGTAAAGTCAGGGAATATTTGCGGCATTCCGCCCGCTGCAACTGAGGCTATCGAGAGAGGTCCTACAGCGGACCAAAAAGCTCCTTCATAGACATTCTGATCAAGAGGAACTCCTTCGCGCAGACATTGGACAATCCTGTACATCATCATGAAATCCATTCCACCATGACCTCCAACTTTTCTAGCAACTGTTCCCATCTTAGTCCATAGGGGATGTTCGTACTTCTTTATAAGTTTTTCGAGTTCCTTTTCACTTGGCCAATGATGAGCATCGGGGGTAACGCCTTCAATATGCATTCGTAATGGAAACCCGGCTAAGGTCCCTTGGGTTCCCTGGATTAAGTTCAAGCGGCTATAGGGCCGAGGGGTGGTCTCATCCCACTGCACCATAATGGTACGGCCGAGATCGGTCTTGATAATAGAAGTATTTATATCTCCACCTTTAAAATCCATTTTATTCCACTTGTGATCTGCGGGTAAATGCTTTTTGGCATATTGATTTCTTCCCTTGGAGGGAGAAGAAAAGGACACCAACCGTGCAAACATGTCGTCTCCCCTAGCGATATTCATGTATTGAGCAACAGGACCCAATCCATGAGTGGGATAAAGATTTCCATCTACTTGATATATTGGACTGCGCCAGGTTCCAGTACCAATCACATCTTTCATCTGATAGCGAAGATCGTGGATGTATGCAGCTTCTCCATGAAGTAGATCTCCCAGCAGTCCCTGACGTACAATATTCAAAAATGCAAGCTCCTTATAACCGTAATTTACATTCTCCATCATCATACAGTGTTTTTGTGTTGCCTCACAAGTATCTACAATATCCCACATCTCCGCCATTGTTATCGCCATAGCTACTTCCATGAAGGTATGCACGCCCGCCTTCAATGAGGCAATGGTCATGGGGTGGTGAAGTTCCCAGGGCGTTGCGATAATCACAGCATCAGGTTGGATCTCCTTCAACATCTTCTCATAAGCATCTGGGGAACCGTAATATAATTTAGGTTCATGATTATCACGATTTACCGCCGTTTCCGTGCTTTTACATTTATCCTCAGACAAGTCACAAAGCGCAACAATATCCAGTCCTTCTATTCCTGCGGAGCCTGTACATAGACTTCTGCCTCTCTGGCCAAGACCAATAAAGGCCATTCGTACATTTTTGATTTTTGGGGCAGCAAAATCACCCATATAGATGCTGCCTTCTTTTCGAGGGGGCGTCTTTTTGTCATTGGATGCAGATTCAATACCAAGGGCCATACTGGAAAGAGCCCCTACTCCGGCAAGGCCTGTTTTTAGTACATGTCGACGAGTAAAATTATTGAGGGGAGATGAGTTCATAGTTTATAAAGTCCTTTAGTTTTTTTACTAAATGTAGATTCTGTTACACATTAGCCTACAATATAAACTTATAATCTTATTTAGTAGATTTCTAAAGGTGCATTCTATTTATTCAGATAAATAATCGAGAATGTGGACTTTCCTCGTTGTAAAGGGCGTTCCAAAAGTGAAGCAGGGGGCGGTCGAAAACCGTGACACCTTGGTTGTTTATAGTTTGATTTGAGTTTTCTTTCAATGATTGATTTATCGAAGGATTACCGCCTGCGATGAAGTGGAGGTTGTGGACGACCCGAAGGGTCGCCTCAACCGGAACGCAATCGGAAGCGGCGGTCGATGGGGGGGGCTAGTTCTTTTTTCCTTTGAGTCGGGCTTTGGCGTTAGCGAGACGGTAGCTTTCGCCATTGGCCTCTAAAATATGGACCCGATGAGTGAGCCGATCCAGAAGGGCTCCCGTGAGTCTTTCGCTGCCGAGGACTTCATCCCATTGCTCGAAGGGGAGATTGGTCGTCACAATGAGGCTTGTTTTTTCGTAAGCTCGGCTGATGACATCAAAAAGGAGTATACCGGGGTCAGTCCAACACCTAACACTTTTTAATTTGATCGCCATACTTTTTATCTTTTTTAAAGCTCTCTTTATTTTTTTCGATCTCTTTTTTTACCAACTCGATCACTCTTGTAATTCCGCTTCCACTCGCGTACCCATATTCTCTTCCCAATGAAGCCTTGCTCTCTTTCCCATATTTAAACCTTACCCATATCTGCCACTTCTTCTCTTCTTCAGATTTCCATAATTTTTCAACTTCTGACTTTCTTCGTTCCAACTCCATTCTCTTTGAAATCAAAACCGATTCTCCCTCTTGTTTCGCTAAATAACTCTCCATCGTTCTCTGAAATCCCTCTCCCCCTAAAACAAATCCTCCTCTCACCTCTTCTCTAAAATTCAAGTTCTCTCG
>CAMAQI010000004.1 GCA_945860255.1 Methylacidiphilum caldifontis | reverse complement strand
TAACGCGGATCACACGGATTTTCAACGGTTTAGGAAAAATCACCCCTTCACCTTATGGGTGAAGGAAAAAACAGAGGTTCATTTTCATAAACTCCTCCATCCGTGGTATCTGTGTTATCCGTGGTTAAATGGATTGCCGAATTTAGGTTAAATTCATGCTTTCTGGCAAAATGGTCAACATTTTGTATTTCCTAATTTAAAATGGGGGTTTAAAAAACCGTTATGTACGTTGTCCCGATCCACATCGCGCGAAGTGGTATTCATGGAATTGGAATTTTTGCGAGTCGTCCGATTTCCAAAGGAGAGGTTGTTTGGAAATTTGATCCTTCGGTCGATCGGGAATTTACTGCCGAAGAAATTGAGGCCTGCCCTCCGAAGGTTAAACTCTTCTTAGAAACTTTTGCTTACTCGGAAGATAACAAGCGCTTTGTACTTTGTTGTGATGGAGGGATGTTTTGTAATCACTCTCCGAATGCCAACACGACTACTGGTCCTGAGGATCCGGAAAATACGATGATTGCCTCACGAGATATTTTGGTCGGTGAAGAGATCCTCTCGAATTACGACGAGTTCGATATCACTCCGAGATTGTTTTAATCCGAAAGATCGGTTAAATGGATTAAGGATTTTAGGAAAGGATTAAAAAGGAGATTAGGCTGGCGACGTAACAGGTAAGGCCAGCGATCATCCCGCGGAGTTGCCATTGATAGGTGCCCGATTTTTGATCGCGGTATTCGATGATTTTTGAAATCATTTCTAAAGGAGTTTTTCCCTCAAATTGAGAGACCCATTTTAAGCGCATCCCTGTGGCGAGGAGAAAAACGGTAGAGAGAACCATCAAGCCTAATCCCGTGACTAAGGATAGTTTAGAAAAGAGATTGGATTTGGCAATTAATGGGCCAGAAAAACCGGTAATCGTCAGGGTAACGGTAGATAGAGTTAAGAGAAGTTGGTTTCGATTTTGGATAATGATAAATTGCTGGGTGAGAAAGTTCAGACAATCTTTAGTGGAGTGATTATATTGTTCTAAGAGCCATTGAGCCTCTTCAGGTGCGGTTTTGATAAGCTCTTTTATCATAAAAATAGTTACGCCATTTTTTCTAAATCTTTTTCGTGAACTTGATGTTTTAACGCTTCCCCATGTTGAAAACGTAACATCTCATCATGCATCCAATCCGCCATCCGGTGGCATTCGTTGCTCATACTTCCTGCGAGATGTGGAGAAAGGAGAACATTGGAGAGCGAAAAGAGAGGGGAATCAGCTAAAGGGGGTTCAGGATGAGTGACATCGAGAATGGCCCAAAGGTCGGGACGTTCTTGGAGAGCCTCGATCATTCTTGGCTCGTCGATGACCGCACCGCGGGCGCTGTTAATAACGGTGGCCCCTTTTTTGAGTAAAAGGAAATGTTTCTTTTGAATCAGTTTCTCCGTTTGAGGGAGCCAAGGGGCGTGAATACTCACGACATCCGAATGGATAAAAAGCTCTTCAAGGGATACTAATTTGATCCCCAAGGCAGTCGCAGTTTCTTGAGAGATAAAGGGATCGTAAGCAAGGATTTCCACATCCAACGTTTTGAGTCTTTCAAGAACTCGACGGGCGATCGCCCCGATTGAAACAAGCCCGACTTTGGATTGGTAGGTCCCAAAGCAGTTTCGCTCCCCGTTGAATTTTTCAGGAGGCTTACGATGGAGGGTGTGATGCCAATACTGTTTAAGAGCTAAGATAATATGAGCAAAGGAGAATTCTGCGACCGGAATCGCATTCGCCTCTTGGGCAGAGCTGAGGAGGAGAGAGCGGCTCCAAAAGGCAGGGGTGACAAAGTATTTAACAGAGCCGGCGGCATAAAAAACGGCCTTTAACTGTGGCATTCGAAGGAGAAGCGCTTCATCTAAGAGTGGCATTCCCCAGCTTCCGATAATGACCTCGACTTCAGAAAGGAGTTTAGGGTTGTTAGGGAGGGTCTCAGCGGTTTCACGATCGGATAACAAATGAGAAGAACGACTTAATTTTTGAATAAAAGAAGGGGAGAATACCTGGGAATGGAATTCAGGAGCGGCAACAAGAATCGTTTTAAAAGGGGGCTGAGGGATCATGGGAGTTTACTATTTAAATCGTCTTTAAGCACGCTTGGGGTTCATTTGTTTGAATCATTATCGAGGGGAATGAGAGACCATTGTATTTAAAACGAGCGCATCCTCAAGAAAGTTTTTTTCGAGATCATCGAGAACAAATTCTAAGGAGAGTGTATCGATGGAGGTGTGTTGAATTAATTCATTTAAATAGTCAATCCATAGATCTGTGCCTTCTTTCAGGGGATGGCGGATAAGGGCTCCGTTGGAGAGAGTCCAACAAAAGCAGTGAACCATTCGGATTGCTTTTCCCAGGCTCCGAATGGTTTGAAGATTATCCTCGAGAGGAGCCCCGAGGGGCGGTTGCCAATAAGAATAGAGAGCCGATCCTGAAAGGCTCTTAAATAGTTTTTGGGTGGAGAGAGAGGTGTCGGTGTAAGTAGCGATATGGAATTCAATGCCGACTTCAATTCCTAAAGATTGAGCGAGAGCGGAAACGCGGTGAAGATCATCGACCATCTGTTGGTAGTCGAGTTCACTAAAAAGGGAAGAGTCTTTATTTCCTGCCCAGACGCGGATTCGTGGGGCTTGGAGTTTGACCGCGGTCTGAAGAACCAGATCAAAATCTTGAGGGTCACTGAACCCTGATTTATAATAGGAGGCGTAGGAGAGTACTTTGATCCCTTGAGAATTTGAATATTCTAAAACCGTTGAGGCTTTATCGAATTCTCCGGGCTTGATATGAACATCCGCCCCCCATTCAATTCCATCGATCCCGCTTTTGACAGCGAGATCGATGATTTGAACAGGATTTAATTGACGGAAAGTAACAGAGACCAGCCCTTTATGAATCGATTTCATCGTATTATCTTTTTAAGAAAAAATCGCTGAAGGGAGGATCGGTCAGGCTAATGGATCGATCGTCACCCATTGACGTTTTTCCCACGATTCAAGCCCCTTATCAGCCATTTGTACACCTTTTGCTCCTTCCATGAGGTTCCAACGGAACGGCTCATTATTGACGACGTGCTTCAAGAAAAGCTCCCATTGGATTTTAAAGGCATTGTCGTAAATTTGATTATTGGGAACCTCTTGCCATTGCTCGACAAACTTAAAGGGATTTTCAATATCCGGATTCCAGGTCGGACGAGGGGTACAAACTGCGGATTGAATCTTACAATTACGAAGCCCCGCGACTGCAGAGCCCTTGGTTCCGTCGACCTGCATTTCAAATAGCTCTCCGCGGTTGACGCGGACCGTCCAAGAGGAGTTAAATTGACAGATCACGCCATTGTCTAATTCGAATGTCGCATAAGCGGAGTCATCGGCGGTACAGGCGTACGGTTTTCCTTGTTCATCCCAACGTTTTTTAATATGAGTCGCTCCGAGACAGGAGACGGCTTTGATATTTCCAAAGAGATTTCCAATCACATATTGCCAGTGGCACAGCATATCGACAATGATCCCGCCGCCATCCTCTTTTCGGTAATTCCATGAGGGGCGTTGACCGAGTTGAAGGTCTCCTTCAAAAACCCAATATCCGAATTCGCCGCGAACGGAGAGAATTTCTCCAAAGAATCCGGAATCAATTAAACCTTTTAATTTGACGAGTCCAGGGAGCCAAAGTTTATCTTGAACCACGCCGTTTTTAATTCCCGCGGCAGTACATTCATGATAGAGGGCGATCGCCTCTTCCGTGGAGACAGCGACCGGTTTTTCACAGTAAATAGCTTTTTTCGCTGCAATCGCTTTACGAACCCCTTCTGCACGACGGTCGGTGGTTTGAGAGTCAAAATAGATTTTATTGTAAGGATCGGCAAGGCAGGCATCGAGATCGGTACTGATATTTTCGACTCCATTTTTCTGACCAAGCTCTTTAAGTTTATCGAGATTTCGACCGACTAAAATAGGGTCAGGCATGATCACATCACCATTGGCGAGTTTCACTCCCCCTTGCTTGCGGATCGCAAGAATCGAGCGGATTAAATGTTGATTCGTTCCCATGCGTCCTGTGACGCCGTTCATGATGATTCCAATAGGGTGTGTGAGCATTGTGGTTCCTTTTTTATTATTTAGGTATGTTGTTGATACGATTTTAAAATCAAATCTAAAAAGAGGTCAGGTTCCTCTTTCCAATAGCGGTTGGAGAAGATCTCCACTTCGTTAAATCCATTAAATCCAGCCTTCTCGACCCATCCGCGAATTTGGCGAATCGGGATGCAACCTTCGCCCATCAGTCCGCGATCGTTGAGCATATCGCTCATCTCCGTTTTCCAATCGCACACATGAAAGGCGAAAAGGGCTTTGAGTCTTGCGCATTCTTGAATCTGCGCTTCGAGTCCCGGTTCCCACCAGACATGGAATACATCAAGTGCGACCCCAAGGAAGGGATGATTTAAAAGAGCACAAATCTCATTCGATTGAGCAAGTGTATTAATCGCCGAGCGATCGCCTGCATACATCGGATGTAACGGTTCGATTCCCAATTTAACTCCAGACTTTTCCGCGTAGGGCAGGAGCTGCTCGATCCCTTCGATGATCTGTTTTCGAGAATCGATGAGATTCTGGTTCGGTAGACTTCCACAAACGAGAACAACCAATGGAGCTCCAAGAGCAGCCGCTTCATCGATGATTTTTTTATTCTCATCAATTGATTTTTGACGATCCACACCGGTAATCCCAGGGAAGAACCCCCCACGGCAGTAGGAGACGGTAGTCAATCCTGCTTTATGAATTCTCTCTCGAAGATCAGCGAAATTTTTGCCCTCGACCGATTGACGCCAGAGAGTGATCCCTTTGACCCCCGCTGCGGCAAGGCGATCGATCTGTTCCTCGATCGACCACCGTTTAAGGGTGATCGAATGGATACAGCATTTTTCAAAATCAGTCAGGGGTTGAGACATAAAGATTTAGAGATAAAATTGATAATACGGTTTCGATTCGAGTTCGCGTTTCAACAGTGTGGCGAGTTCAATCGCATGATAATCACCCCACATACAGGCCTCATTGTTCGGGATTTTTTGTCCCTTGTGAATTTGATCCCAGCCATTGGGATGATGATAAACGGAGTGGAGAAGGAGTCCTTCATGTTTCGGATTTTGAGAGATATAGAGCTCTGAAAAAAGAGTTTTGGAGATCGTTAAAGCGGCTTGAGTATAGCGGGTGCCGAGAGCGGCTCTCTTGTTCAGCTTGAGATATCGTCCTAATCGATAAAGTCCTTGAGCGGCGATCGCTGCTGCGGAACTATCGACAGGCTCAAAAGCGTTGAAGGGGTCAGCGGGTCGATCGAGATAACGATCTATATGATGAAGCGTTGGGGCGCCGGTATCCCAATAAGGAATTCCGCAGACCGGGGTCTGTTCGAGATAGAAATCGGCGACTGCGAGAGCGGTCTTTTCAAACTGAGCGAGGATTTTTTTCTTTCCTCCAAACGGTTTAAAATCGGCTTCAGAAAGAGTCGATAAAAATTCAAGTTGTTCGGGGTAGCCACAAAGAATCCAGGCCAACCCCCGGGTCCATGTTGTAAAAGGGGAATACCCTTGTTGACTATTCGGGCTGCGGAAACTTCCATCATTCAAATTAAAGATTGATTCATGGGCGACTCGACCTTTCAAATCGTAAGAATCACGACCTTCTCCGAAAAAAACATTATAGGCCGAGGTTGTCTCCGCATGTTGGATGATCCGTTTTAATAGAGAGATCTTGCGATCGCGTTCCCCCATCAGACAGTGGCCTAATTGATGACTTACCGCGAGCGCACGGAGTGAGCGTACGGTGTCGGCAAAAAGGGAGTGGGGACCGTTAAAGGAGTAGATATAGCCTTTATCGTCCGGAAGATCAGTCCAGCGAGCGGCTTGAACTGCGCCGGTGACTTTCAGAGCGATTTCATAAAAATTTTGTTCCCATTCGTTCGCTGGAATTCGGCCCTCATTCATCAATCGTAAAAGATTGCCGTAGGTACTGATATTATTGAATCCGTGATCATGAACCCCGAAATGACTCACATGAGAGGCCATTTTTTCGACCGTCGCTGAGCGACCCATTTCGAGAAATGATTTTTCACCCGTGATGTCGTACTGGAGAATCGACATGCCGAATTGAAATCCTTGAGTCCACTCCGTCCATCCGCGCGCTGTATATTTTCCGTTGACCGTAAAAACAGGGGCTCCCGCTTCGGTTTTCCAACGTTTATGGAGCGATTTAATTTTTCCAGCGGAGACCTCAAAGAGATTATTTAAAGAGGGTTTGAGATCTTGAAGAGATAATTGGGAATCGATTTTTATCATAATAACTTCTTTCGGATTGGTTTTTGAGGTTAAAGACGTTGAAGGTGGAAGCCGCCATCGACATTGAGAACATCGCCTGTTGAAAAAGGAAAGGCTCCTTGAAGAATCGCTTTGACCGCCAAAGCGATATCCTCCGGTTTTCCCCACCTTTTTTGAGGGACGAGACCTTCTTCAATCAGTTTGTCGTATTTTTCTTTGACTCCAGAGGTCATATCGGTCTGCATGATTCCAGGACGAATTTCAACGACCTGGATCCCTTCAGCGGCAAGACGAGTGGCAAAAAGTTGACTGACCATAGAGAGGCCGGCTTTTGAGATACAATATTCTCCACGGTTCACTGAGGCGGTGTAAGAGGAGATGGAGGTGACGAAAATGAGTTTGAAGCCTGTCGAGAGTCTCGAGAGCTTTTTTTCCTCCACCCATCGTTTCGAGGCTTGTTGAGAAAGAAAGAGGGGGCCCTTTAAATTAACCTGCATTAATTCTTCGTAACTTTCTTCACCCATCTCGAGCAAATCAGCTCGGACTCTGGGGGCCATGCCGGCGTTATTAACCAGGGCATCAAGTCCGTCGAGTTGATCGAAGGCCGATTGAATTAATGTATATCGGTCTTGAGATTTTGAAAGATCCGCTTGGAAGAGGGGAAATCGTTGTTCTGGTGAAAGAGCGAGAGCTTGGCACTCAGCAGCGGTTTGTTGTGCGGCTCCGACGTTGCTTCCGTAATGGATTCCGACCGAATAACCGGCAGTCGCCAATTGGAGCGCGACCCCTTTTCCTAAACCTCTACTGGAACCAGTGACAAGTACCGATGCGGGTGAATTCATTTAAAAACAATAAGAGAAACAAGGGGGATGCGTTAGCCTATTATCGCTTATTATAAACATTTATCGCTCTTATTTAAGTTGATGGGATCCGTTTATCGGTTAAGGTTCTTTTTGCCTCCTTCCCGTTTGAAGGAAAATAAAGAACCGAGGATAGCGCCCTAAGGTAAGAATCCGATGAAAACGATACGACCCCTGATCATTCAAAAACTGGGCCTTGTGATTCCTGGGGCGCGGATCTATCAACTTCGAATCCATCGTCATCTTCCCGAGGCTAAGATTTTCAGATCCCATCTTCATCATTATGCACAATTGCTGCTCTATTTAGAAGGAGGAGGTCATCAGCGGATTGAGGAAGAGACCTATCCGATTCGTTCGGGCACCCTCTTTTATATTCCCCGGAATACCTCGCACTCATTTCGGGAGTTAGGAAAGCGACGACCGCTTTGCTTGATTATCGATATTGAGATCAGCAAGAAATCGCCGCTCCTGCTTCAAAATCAGACTCTTCCGGCCGATCAGTTAAGAAGAGTCAAATCTTTGCTTGCCGAGCTTTCACGCCATCAGCAGCAGCAATTTTCCTACGAGTGGATTAAGCTTCCTGCATTGGCGCTCGATATTCTTTATGAACTGCTCTGTTTCCAATCGAACTCTCCAGCGAAACCAGCAAACAACGAACATTCGTTTTTAAGAAGAACGCGTCAATTGATACGATCCCAAGGATTTGGTCATTACACATTAGGGGAGGTCGCAAAAATCATCGGTTTTCAGAAAGATTATTTTAATCGGCTATTGAAACGGCATGCAGGGTTGACCTTCGGAGCATTAGAGGGACAAGAGTTCTTAAAATTAAGCATGCTGGAGCTCAAAAAGGAGAAATCGATTCGAGAGGTCGCAGAGGGGCTCGGTTTTCCGGATCAAAACTATTTTGCACGGTGGTTTCGACGACAAACGGGAGTGAGTCCAACGCAGTGGAAGAGTAAATTTTTTTAAATTTCATGAAAATGTAATTTGATCATAAGGAAAGCTCCATGAATTCCCTGTATAAATAATCTTTCAAAGCAGACTCAATTTTCGACAGAGTGAATTTGAGGCTCAATCGAAGATTGATTGTTTTTTACGCATCGGCTAGATCATGAGGATGATCGTGACTTTTGGTGAAATGCTCTTGCGTCTGGAGGTTCCAAACCCTTATCGGTTTTCTCAAACCTTTCCGGGACCCCTTTACTCGACCTTTGCCGGAGCAGAATGCAATATGGCGGTCGGAATTGCGGCTCTTGGCGGAAAAGCCCGTTTGAGTACCGTCCTTCCGGCTCATGACTTAGGGCAGTCGGCGGTCCGTTTTCTACGCGGTTGGGGGGTCGATACCGATTCCATTACGCTGGCTCCTAGTGGCCGCCTCGGGACCTACTATTTAGAGCACGGAGCAGGGCTTCGTGCCGGACAGGTGCTTTATGATCGGGCGGGAAGTACCTTTTCGCTCGCCGCTGAATCCGACTATTCCTGGGATGCTATTTTTGAAAATGCCGAATCGTTCATGATCTCTGCGATCTCCCCCGCTGTTTCAGAGCAGGCTGCCGCGATCAGTTTGAAGGCGGTTCAAGAGGCCAAGAAACGAGGAATTCCGGTAATTCTCGATCTTAATTTTCGCAGTAAGCTCTGGCAATGGAAGCCAGGGGTGGAGGTCAAAACGCTCGCGCAACAAACGATGATCCCCTTTTTAGAAAGGGCGGATGAAGTGCTCACGAATTTAGGTCAACTCAATGATGTGGTGAACTTGAATCTCCCCGATTGTAACGATCCGACAGAGGCGGCGGCGCAACTTGGAACGAAGCTTCTGCTTCAAAAATACCCGAAGATTCAAAGAGTCTTGATTACGCTCCGAGAGAGTTTATCGGCGAGCCATAATCGCTGGGGAGCCTTTGGATTCGATGCCTCTCAGTCTCAAGCCTGCCTCTCTCCGTTGGTTGCCGGTCAATCGGCTCCCTATGAAATCGAGAGCATCATCGATCGAGTCGGAGTCGGGGATGCCTTTGCCGCCGGCTATCTTCGGGCGACACAGCTCCCTTTTACCTTTCAAGAACGTTTGGACTACGCGACCGCAGCGAGTGCCTTAGCTCACTACGTCCACGGCGATTTTCTTTTCTTCTCTCACGAGGAGGTCCTTTCGCTGATGAAGGGGAATCGTGACGGCAGGATTCGACGATAACCAATCGCTAAAAAATGAATTTAAATTCGATCTAAAAAGTACCATTCTTATGACCACGACAGAAATTAATCAAAAAATTGTTCAATCAGGGGTTATTGCGATCTTACGATCTCACTCTACCGAAAATTTCCTGAAGGCCTCCGAAGTTTTAATTGAAAATGGAATTACGGCGATCGAAGTCACCTTGACCACTCCAGGCGCGCTTCAAATTCTCGGAGAGCTTGCACGGGAATTTCAGGGGAAAATTTTACTCGGAATCGGAAGTGTTTTAAATGAAGAGCAAGTCAAACAATCGGTGGATGCAGGGGCCTGCTATATCATCACCCCCGTGGTTCGTCCTCAGGTCATTGCCTACTGTCAGCAAAACAAAATCTCTCTTTGTACCGGGGCCTATTCCCCCACCGAGGCGCAAAATGCCTTTGAAATGGGCTCCGATTTTATCAAGATTTTCCCTGCGGAAACCTTAGGGATCAAATACATCAAAGGACTTCTCGCCCCGCTTCCTCATCTTCCTCTGATTCCGACCGGAGGGGTCGATCAGCATAATGCCGCTGATTTCATTCGTGCCGGATGCAAAGCGGTAGGAGCTGGAAGCTCCCTTGTAAGTCAAGAGATCCTTCAAAATCAGGATTGGAAAAAACTCAGTGAGCTTGCTCAAATCTTTTCAAAAAATATCGCAAACGCACGAATAAAATAATCGCTTTGCCACAATAGAACGCAGAGATCGCAAAAAAGAAGATGTTACTTAAAAAAGGGTCTGTTTTTCGTTCATTCTGCAGGTGAATCCCCTGTTTTGAATGTCTTTACATGAGTGTTTATTAGTGTGAATGAGTGGTTTAAAATCTTTTGCCTTTTATTTTGTGTTCTCTGCGTTCTTTTGCGGCAAATTCTAAAATCTCTTCGAGCGATTTTCATCTGCTACGAAAGCATCGGAAGTTACGAAGAGAGATGCTGCTGAATATTCCCTAAGAGTTCCGATTCGAAACGATGGAGAATCGTTTTCAAATGAGGGAGGATTTGATCCGGCTTTTGATGGATCAACGAAGTGAGATCGAGTGCCAGTTCAAGTTGTGGCGCAGGATCGGTCGAATGAGGGTTCGTAAAAGTGGCATTGGCAATGCGTCGTCCGCGGATCGCCTCAGCATAGTTTTTTCCAGCCTCGATTTGCGAAACAAAAACACGATTCAGGGATTCGGAAAGAGCTTCGTGCTCTTTTAAGGGAAGCGAGATTCGATCCTCCTCCAAGACCCAATCAAGCCCACGCCAGACTTCGCAGCCATAAAGCTTTTCCGGTTTTTGGGAGGGGGGAAGCGATTGAAGAAACTGAATCAAAGGAAGAATCACAGCCAGATGGGTCGGATGTTTATCAAAGGGATTATGAGAGTAAATGATCTTGGGCCGAGACAACGCCAAAAGGGAAAGGAGATCTTGAATCCAGGGACGTTGATCGCTCGGATCGCTCGATTTTAAATCAGACGATTCGTATTGGAGCATGATCAAGGCATTAAACTTTCCAATCCCGGCCGCTCTTTTTTGTTCCTCGGCGCGGATTTTGATGAGCTCTGTCGCGCTCATTCCGGTATAAGGACCGGACTTCACGCTCCCGGCTCCATCGGTCACGACAACCCCGGTAAAAAATGAATGGGAACTTTCATAACAGGCGGAGATCCCGTGAAAGGACATGAATTCAAGATCATCCGGATGGGCCCCAATCGAAAGATGGGTCGTCCGAGCGAGTGCCGTGGCGACAGGCTCTCCAGAGGGAATATAAATAAAGGCGTTGGGATGATTGAGTTTCATAGAAAAAGAGGGTTAATTCAGAATAAAATTAATGTAACGAATCAGGAAAGAGCAGATGAATGAGCTTTAAAACTTGAACTTCGAACTCTCGAACCTCCATTAGTGAAGGAGGCTCATCAAAGTCACCAGGATATCTTTCCGCAAAATACTCGTATGAAAGGGCCTCCGCGCAAGATTGAAACCAATCATGATCAATATTATGTTTATGAAGTTCGGAAAGAAGATGACTAAGGGAGTGTGACTTTTGAAGAGACCAACCGAGAGAGACTAGTTTTGCTTTGAGAATTTTTTCAGCAGTCTGTTGGAGAGAGATGACTGCGCGTAGAGGCTCATCCTGTTCTAGATCTCGTTTAGCCCATTGATAGTCTCGTATTGCGTATGCGAGCCAAACATGAGGGTCGGAGGGATCACCTCGCATAAAGTTTTTTTCCTCGATGAATGATATCGGCATAGACGCCGTTTGGATTTTTTTGACGTTTACTCCAAATTTCAGGGGTGATCACAAAGAGATCAATTCCGATCTCGTTGTGGTAGGGGCGTAGGAGCTTCAGGGCTTCGAGGCTTGGTCTTTTTAAATCTTTTAATTCGCGAACGACCATGAAATCGAGGTCGCTTTCAGGATGAGAACATCCTTTTGTACAAGAGCCATAGAGCCAGACTTCGTCTGCTTCAAAATCATCAGCTAAAACTTGAACACACTTTTGCAAAATATTTTCAGCTCCTTCCACACATGGAAGAGAGATTTCTGAAAGGTCGATTTTTGAAAAAGACATAACCTTATGATAAGGGTTTAATTCTTACGATAAAAGCTCATTTTCTTCTCTATGAATGGAATGCGTGGTCTCTTTATGTTCATAAACATAACGATAATAGTCTTTCATCTCGAGTTTTGATGCGGAGCCCTCATCAAGGAGAACGATGGTCTTGGGATGCATTTGGAGAATGGAGGCTGGTATTCGCGCAGTGAGCGGTCCCTCGAGGGAGCGGGCAATCGCCTCCGCTTTCCCATCTCCAAAAGCGAGCAAAAGAATCGTTCGCGCCTCCATAATGGTTCCGATTCCCATCGTCAGTACATGATGGGGAACCGCTTCTTCGGGTTTAAAAAATCGTTTATTATCCTCCCGGGTCCGCGGAATCAAAGTTTTGACCCGTGTTCGTGAAGTCAACGAGGAGGAGGGCTCATTGAATCCAATATGTCCCTCACCCCCAATCCCAAGCAGTTGAAGATCGATCCCGCCGGCTTTAACAATGGCCGCCTCATAGGCTGCACAATGAGCCTCAATGTCGGGAGCTAATCCATCCGGAATATGAATCTGTGACTGTGGAATATTCAATTTTGAGAAAAGATGCTCTCGCATAAAAGAGTGATAAGAGGCGGGATGTGAGGGATCAAGCCCGAGATATTCATCGAGATTGAAGGTGGTCACTTGGGAAAAATCGAGGTTCTCCTCTTGGTGTTTCTGAATCAAATTTTGATAGACAGGAATCGGGGTGCTCCCGGTTGCCAGTCCGAGCACGGCCTTCGGTTTGTTTCGAACAAGTTTCTCAATCATGCGCGCCGCATAAGCACCGCCTGTCGTGGCATCCGGAAGAATGATAATTTCCATAGGGTTTCTTTTTGTATTCTCTCTGATTCTGGAGCATTGTGAAACAAAAATGAGAAGAGAAAAAGATCGAAGATTTGAAGCAGTAAACGACTGTTCAACTCTTTTTGTTTTGTTATAATTTAAATATGAGTCGTTTTTTTAACACGATGGGGCCTTGTCGTTCTGATAAACATTATATGCTTTTGGCGATTGATCGCTGTCGAGCCATCTTGCCGTTGATCGATCAGGAGGCCTATTTCATTCTCCATGCCGCGCGCCAGTCGGGAAAAACGACGTTATTAAAATCATTGGCTGATGCTTTGAATGAAGGCGGTCGTTATCACGCCCTCTACTGTTCTTTGGAACAGCTGCGGATGGTTCAACGTATTGAAGAGGGGATCCCTGGGATTATCCGCGAGCTAGAGATTCAGAGTCAGATCGTTCCGGGATTTCCTCCAGATCTCTCGATTCCTACGTCAGGTCAACCGTTGAATGATCTGCGAGAGGCCTTAAGTTTTCTTTGTAAGAAATCGACTAAACCGTTGATCGTTCTTTGGGATGAGGTCGACTGTCTTCGGAATGATCTGATGCTGAGTTTTCTTTCGCAGATCCGCAACGGTTACATTAACCGAGGGCAACTCCCTTTTCCGCATGCGATGGCCTTGGTGGGGATGCGCAATATCAGAGATTATCAATCACAGATTCGCTCAGATCGTGAGACCTTGGGGTCGGCGAGTCCCTTTAATATTGTGGCACGGTCCTTGACATTAAGTAATTTCACATTAGAGGAGGTTCGAGGACTCTATGCCCAGCATACGACAGAGACAGGACAACGTTTTGAGGCAGGAGTCATCGAGCGAGTCCAAGAGAGAACTGGGGGCCAGCCGTGGTTAGTCAATGCCGTCGCAAGGGAAGCAATTCAAGAGATTCTTGCATTTGACATGAGCAAGCCAGTGACTGTTCTGATGGTGGAGGAGGCGATCCAGAATATTATTTTGAGACGGGATACCCATATTGATAGTCTTTTGGAGCGATTGAAAGAGCCGAGGGTTCGGAGGATTATGGAGCCGGTGATCTTGGGAGATGAGGAGGGTTTTGAATTTACAGATGATGATTATCGTTATTGCCTCGATCTAGGATTGATCAAAGAAGAGATGAAAAAAGTAGTTCCGGCGAACCCGATCTATGCCGAGGTGATGTTGCGAACCCTTTCCTATAGCACGCAGCGGTTTATGGAATCCTCTTCATTTCCGTGGTACAAGATCGAGTCAGGACTTGATATGAATCGGCTTTTGCGTGGTTTTCAACAATTCTGGCAGGAGAATGCAGAGATGTGGGTGGAGCGTTACGATTACAAGGAGGCGGCACCCCATCTGATCTTGATGGCTTTTTTACAACGGGTGATTAATGGCGGGGGGACGATCTTGCGGGAATTCGCCTTAGGAAGTGGACGCTTAGATCTTCTTGTGGAATTTGAGGGGAAGCGATATCCCGTCGAGGTAAAACTTTATTACGGCCCGAAGACCCGCGAAGAGGCCAAAGAACAGTTGGCGCGCTATCTTGATCGAGTCGGAGAACCAGAAGGCTGGGTCGTGATCTTCGATCGAAAGAGCGGCAAGAGTGCAGAGGAGAAGATTTATTGGAATCAGATTGAAGTGGAAGGAAAAAAACTCAATTTTGTCGGCTGTTGAGGAGGCTGGAGAGTTCATTCGTATAAAGTAGGATTATCAGAAATAATGACTGATCAGAATAACCGTTCCCTTGGAATACGGCTGGCACCTCTTCTTGCTGGGGGCTTTTTCCGTCCGTTGAGTCGTCCTTCCGCAGCGATTTATATGGATTGTGCAGAACGGCTGATGGAGGCATCGGATGAGGGGGGACAGATCGATTATTCCGATGCCCGTTCATTAATTCGCGAGGTTCTTCTTGAACACCCTGATCTTCAACTCGAAGAGGATGAAGGGGGGGGATTTAAAGATCTTTATCAACGGGCGGGACATTTTTTTAATCGATTGATTGAAAGTCATTGGATTCAGGAGCGTCGCATTGATCTTGATAAACACTATGTATTGATCTCGCCGGGATTGCGTAGATTATTGCATTTGCTTCGAGATTTGGCGGAGGATCGTCCTGCGGAGTTGAAGGATTTCACCACGACCCTTCGTTCGCTCTGTAATGATCTCCTTCGTGACAGGGCACTTGATCCGAGTCGGCTGGGTCCTGAGGAGATGAGGCAAACGGTGAAAGATTTACTTGCCCGCGCTCAACAGGCGGAGGAGCAAATGCATGCAGTGGAGATTTTGATCCTTCAACAAGAAGGTCTTCAACGTGCTAGTCATTCAGCTCAGGAGACGTTGCAGCGATTTCTCGTCGATTTTCATGCGGGAGAGCACATGGTCTGTTATGATGCCCTTCAGGAAGGGGGATTGATCACCCGCTTGACGCAAGCACGTTCGATCACGCAAGAGGCTGCGAACGATCCTTTTGCGAAGCAACGGCTTGCGGAGGGACTGGCGAAGCATCATCAAATCGAAAATGAATTGGCTTACATTGAGTCTGAACGATGGTTTATAAAGCTTGATCGACTACTTGCGGGAATCCCGATCAAACAACGGCTGATCGATGGACGGATGTCCGATTTCAGCCGACTTTCGGCTGCCCGATATCGATATCAGACGGAGATGCGCAGTCGATTTCCGGAACAGGTGAAATCATATTTAGAAGAGGCCTCGGAGTTGCATCAGGGAAAATCTTTTGCGGAACTTGCTTCAGAGCTAGGGATGCCACTGCTCTCTCCATGGGTAAGGCTTTATTATGGACAAGACTCACTCGCACGGCCGCGTCGACAAAAAGGATCGATCGATCTTTCCCTCTCGTTTAATACTCAAACAGGCGATGCGATTAAGGCGCAAGAGGAGATACGACGGAGAAATCTGAATATCTTGACCCCTCAGCGAGCCGCTCGTTTTATCGAAAAGCATCTTCCTGAAAAAGGAAATCAACTTTCCACAGAAACGCTTCATCTTCATATTGAGGATGATATGCTTGATTTACTGGCGACCCTTGCATTTGATCATGGACCTTCTGCGGTCTCCTCTCGCGAAGTGCGATGGAAAGTTCGGCCGGCGCGAGCCGATTTTGCAATGAACCCAGAAGAGATTCCGCGTGACCCGGAGGCTGATCGATTGATGGAGCGATTGACATTGGAGAGAACCGCCTAATAAATCATTGAAGCACTATTTATGTCTAACCATTGGCCTACATTTACGACTTGGAATCGGATTCGAGAAGAGGATCGATCTTCGATCTCTAATATTTTATCCTCACTTCTTGCCAATGGGGCGCTATTTGGGGATTCGGGACGTGATCGAGAGCTTTATCTGCTAGGGCGTGAATATCAGGCGGAGATTACGGAGTATCTTACGCCATTGCATTTACGACTGATTGCCGATCCCGATCATCCGATCTTTCAAATCTGTCCAGTTCCTGGGGAGTGCGAGTTGATGGCTCAATTCACAAAAGCAGAGACCTTGTTGGTTCTCACACTCTGGCGTATTTACCACGATATTAAAATGGAGCAATCGATAGAGACGGTGATCATCACGGCGAACGAGGTCTGGCAACGTCTGAAGCTTTATTTTCAAGCAATTGAACTTCCAACGGCGGCACAGCTCCGGGAGATGCTCAGCAAGCTCCGCCAACGTCGCCTCGTGCGGATTCAATGGCATGAGGAGTCCTCACTCTTTGGTCATTCGCAAATTGAAATTCTTCCGACGCTTGTGCGGGTGATCCCGTTTGAGAACGCCGCTGCTTGGGATCAAAAGGTCCTTGCGTTGCAATCGACTGCTGTGGAGTTCATGCTGGAAAAAAAGGATCCCCAATGAGTCAACGAATCTCTCTCACTCGTATCATTGCTTTAAATTGGTATGGATTCCGGCAAATTTTCGATGTTCAAGATAATGTTTTGATTTCAGGGGCTTTTGGAACGGGAAAGTCGGCTTTGCTTGATCTGATTCAATATGTTCTTTTAGGCGAGCATTGGCGCGCTAACCGGGCTGCGGCGGGAAATAAGCAAGGACGAGATCTTGTCGGATATTGTCTCGGAGATACGAATCAAATTCGAAACGGTCAGCGGCATTTTCTCCGTCAAAACGGGGTGACCTTGGTCGCATTGGAATTTACACGTAAATCGGAGAATAAAAACAACCCTCCTCAACGGGAAACGTGGGGAATCCGTTTAGGATTCACAAGTCCTGATGCTGCGCCCAAGCCGACTTATTTTTGTATTCCTGAACGCCTAGATTACGCAATGATTGCCCCGGATGGGCAACTTCTCTCTGAGGAGGATTTCCGTACATGGCTTCGACGTGAACATGGAAATGAAAGTCTGTTCGGCCGTCAGAAAGATTATCTCGAGGAGATGGCGGCTCCGCGTCATTTGAATTTTGATGCACATGCTTTCCATCGGACTTTCCCCAAAGCGATAGCGTTTGAGATTGAGGAGAATGTTGAGAAATTCATTCGCGAATTCATTCTGGAGGAAAGTCCTCTCGATGTCCGTGAAGTTCGTTCGGCATTGCAAGCCTATGACGACACACGCAAACGTTTGGAGAAACAGGAAAATGAAGCACTTTTTCTTCGGCGAATCTCCGATCATCATAAAACTTTTCACAGGGCGCGCCGAGACGAGTCGATCCTTAATTATCTCCACGATCATCTCAAATGTCTTCAACTTGAAGAACGGCGCGACTTGCACGCCGCTCACTTAAAGCGTCTGGAAACAGAACGGGAACAGGAGCTTATGGCTTTGTCTTTGAAAGCCAAGGAGTCCGAGGAGACCCGGCAGCTCCTTGCTGGGGTTCGATTTGAGATTCAATCCGATATTGATGGCGCGAAACTCTCGGAACTTGATCGATCAAAACGAAATATAGAGGATAAAGTAACTCAGCTTCTTGAGGTCCGTAAATCGACACAACAACAAATCGAAGATCGTCACTATCGCTGGATGCAATGGCTAAAACACGGGCGTTCGATACGATTGGAGGGGCTTGCAGAGGGTCTGATCGTTAACGATCAACTTCTTGCGCAGCTACGTACAGGAAAGGAGGTTGAACGATTATCAGCTCTTCCGCTACTCGCCTCTCGCTTTCACGAGATATGGACTGAGGTTGAGAGATTATCTCTTCCGCTGCGGGATCAGATCGTTTCTTATGAAAAGCGGTTGATCCAATTGGCAGATGATCTGGAGAACCTCTCCAAAGGTCAGGCACCCGGCACCTTTCCGCTTTTGACTGCGCTTCAAAAAAAATTAGGAAATCGTGTTCAGCAGCTTGGCCGATTGATTGAAGTGAAGCCCGAAGCAGAGCGATGGTGGCCTGCCTTGGAGCTTTATTTGGGCCGGAATCGTTGGGCGCTCGTGGTCGAAAAGGAGAGTGATTACCGAATTGCACTTGAGCTTCTCCGAAAAACGGCCCCCGGCCGAGAGATGGAATCGTTGCTTAATCCCTCCGAAATCGAAAAACTTTCTCCGATGAAAGCCAATCACTCTCCCTCCTTGCCGCCAGCGGAGAATTCGCTTTTGGATAAAGTGGAGATCCTCCATCCCCAAGCACAGCGATATGTCGAATCTCTTTTAGGAAAAATACAATGCGTCGAAACCATTGAGGAACTCGAATCGGTTGAACACGATCTCGCCATCACCCCAGAAGGGATTTTTAAACAAACCCCGTTGCGACATCGATTGAAACCGGGTTCTAGCGTCGAACTCACTTTAGGGCGTGAAGGGCTTCAACGGATGAGAGCCATCAAGCAGAAGGAACAGATTGAGTTGCGTGCCGAGAAGGGGGCCGTTGAACAACAAAAGAGTGATGTCGAGACTTGGATTAGTCAAGGGAGACAAGGAGGTCTGGGAGATGGATCCGTACCCGATCGGTCGATGGAATTGGCGCAATTGCCTGAGATGGAGGCGGAACTTTCTCGAATTCGTGAGACCCTCGCCATTCTCATGACTCCAGAACGTGAATCACGTCAAACCCGCCTCCATGAACTTGAGGAAAAAGAGCGGCATCTGAACGAGGAGATCGGCATTTTAAGAAACAATCGGATCCATTTTGAGACGAGCGCACGACCGATTCGTGATAACCTTGCCACGGCGATCGCTGAACTTCAGCAGGCGACGATTGAGAGACTTTCAAGTTTGACAAAATTAAAGAGTTCTTTTCCGGGGATACTTGAAACCGAGCTCCAGGAGAGAGAAAATGAAGTGCGCAAGAAATTTCAAAAATGGACTGAGATCTTTTCCGCAATCACCCAATCGAGGCAAGAAGCAAGTATTCAAGCGGTTGAATTCCGTGAAAAACGGAAACAGGAGCGAATGGCTCTTTTAAACTCACGCAGTTCTCAAGGGTATCTCCTTCACCCGGAATATCAGGATTCATTTTCGCCAGAAGATGAAAGTAATGAAATGTGGGACTCTCGGCTTCAGACTCTCGACACAGTCGAACTCGAGAAATCTCGACTTCTCGCCGCAGATCGGAAGCGTGAATGGGAACGACGCCTCGAAGAGAATGTTCTTAATGAACTAAATCGCCGAATCTCGGAGGCACAGAATACGATCAAACTTCTCGATCGTTATCTGAGTCGTCCGGTCGGTAGATTTCGCTATCGAATCAGTCAACGAAAAGATACCGCAGGCTATGCGGCTCTTTGGACTCTTTTAAATTCTGGACTTGAAGCGACAGACCCTCTCATGTCGGGGATCCAGGATGACGAGGTGCGACAGGCGAAGGAATCGCTCATGCAAGCAGTTTATGCCTCCGATCAAAATGACGATCGTGCTCGACGCCTTCTCGATTACAGAAATTATCATCGTTACGATCTCGAAATGGTTCCCGCCGATAAGCCTGATGCCCCGCCGATTTCCCTCAGTCGATCAGGCCGAAATCTCAGCGGCGGTGAGAGTCAGGCTCCATTTTTCATCTCGATGCTTGCGGCTTTCCGGCGCGTTTATGATCGTGGCGACCGCTCCTCCTCCCGCTCCCAGCAACTCGGTATCGTTGTTATGGATGAAGCTTTCTCGAAACTTTCAGGGGATGGCATTGAGGATTGCCTCGCATTAGCTCATTTATTTCAACTTCAATTAGTCATGGCTTTCCCTCCCGAGCGGCTCGGTGTCATGGTTCCTCATGCGCAAACGGTGGTGATTTGTCAAAAAGAGATTCAACGGGATACGGAAGGCTATGTCACCCAAATCACCAATCTCCCTTTGATCGCTACAATGTCCGAGGCGATGGAGGCGCTTACTTAAATTCTCGATAACGATTTTGCCTTCGATATTCTTCTTATGTCTTCTTCCTTCAATCCGACGGAATTCATTATTGGACGAGCTCTATTTGCGGCCTGGATTAAAAATAGGGGGTCTCGTAGTGAAATCGCACAACGTCCCTTTTCTCGAAATTGGGAGGAATTTTTAGAGGCCCTTGGTCTTCAAAGTGGGATTGAACGGGGAGATGCCGAGCGAGAGTTGCGACAGCTCGAAGCGAATCAGTGGGTATGCCTCAAGACAATCGCTCATCGCCCCCACTTGATCGATCGGGTCATCCTGCCACTTGCTGAAGAGGAGCGGTGGAAAACAATCTTTAAATTCATTCCCCCATCTCATGAGGAGAGTCGTCAAATTCAAGATTTTCCGTGGCACCATACGCTTCAATTCATTCCTGAAAGCCGCTTGAACCTCCCATTTGAAGAGCTTAAACAAATTGATCAATTTCTTAAAAATAGGAAATCGACGACTCCAATGGTTCCGATAAAGGAACGTTCCCTACAACTTTTTGGAGATGAAAAGCGTCTCGACCTTCTGAGTCTCTCCTCTTTATTTAAAATCGATCGCCTGCAATTAGAACGGGATCTCTGTTGCCAAATCATCGGTTCTCCACTTGCTTGGAAGCGGGGGCCTCTTCAAGCCAACGAGCGACCGGTGATCGTTCTTGAAAATGCGGCTACTTGGCAATCTTATGTCCGGTGGAATCAAGAGATGGCTTTGTTTAGTGCCGTTGTTTATGGAGAGGGAAACCGTTTCATCGAAGGGGTTCGCTCACTTTCGGATCTTTTTCAAGAGCTTCACGGAGCGAGGGAAGTGCTCTATTTTGGAGATCTTGATCGACAGGGTCTTGTTATTCCTCAAGAAGCCTCACGGTTTGCAGGAGATCTGGGTCTTCCGATTATCAAGCCGCATCTTTGGAGCTACAGGCAACTCCTTCAAAATGGGAGAAAGTGTCCTCAACCTTGGAGAAGTAGTGACGGTCTGCCTCCCCCCTCGTTTTACGATTGGATTCACCCCTTTGAGGATCAAGTGGAAGGCTTAATCAAGTCAGGAAATCGTTTAGCTCAAGAGAGTATCGGCTGGGAGTTTATCTCAAGTCTCTCCCCGCTTAAAAGAGAGGACGTGGAGTATGATTCTCGATAGACTGGTGACTGATGAAAATTGATCTTCATGTGCATCTCGTCGGAAATGGTTCCTCAGGAAATGGGGCCTGGCTTCGTCCCCGGGGAATCCATATCTATCTCTATCAATACATGCTTCATCAATTGGGACTTCCCGCAGGATCGCTCAAGGGAGATCTTGATGAGATTTTCCTGCAAAAATTACTCCTTGATGTAAGAGAATCCTCCATGGATGCAGCGGTGATCTTAGCGATGGATGATATCTATGATGAACAGGGAAATGTTCATGAGAATCAAGGGGTCTTTCATATTCCCAATGAGCATGTTTTAAAACTGGCAAAACTTCATCCTGAGTTGATCCCTGCAGTCTCGATTCATCCGCATCGAAGAGATGCTTTAGAGGAACTGGAGAAATGTATCGAGGGAGGGGCGGCATTATTAAAACTGCTTCCGAATGTTCATAATGTAAATTGTAGTGATCGTAAGCTGACCAAATTTTGGAGCCATTTATCGGAGGCGGGCATTCCTTTTCTCCCGCATACCGGGAGCGAGCATACCCTTCCGGTGATGAATAAAGCGTGGGAAGATCCCCGCAGCTTAGAGCTTCCTCTCGAATGCGGGGTCACCGTGATCGCCGCTCATTCGGCGGCGAAGAATGCCCCTTGGGATGAGGATGGATTAACGACTCTTTTCCGAATGATGGAGAAATATCCGAACCTTTATGGCGACACCAGTGCCTTCAATCTACCGTGGCGATCCAGTGCCTATCGACGAATTTTAAAATCGGAATTTCGTGAACGCTTTGTGCATGGGAGTGATTATCCGGTGCCGATCCAAGCGATCTGGCCTCGGGTTTGGGGATTGATCGATGGCGAGCAGCATCGAGAGATTGCAAAAACCGGGAATTCCTTGGAGAGAGACTATCAGATTAAAAAAGCGATCGGATTTGAAGAGGGTCATTTCACTCGTGCCGGAACATTATTGAGAAGAAAATAAATTAGACATCATTTAAGGAAATGGTATATTAATTATACCATTATGGAATTTGAGTTTGACGAAAAGAAGAGCCAAATAAACAGGACTAAACATGGAATTCATTTCGTCGAAGCGTAAAGGCTATGGCTTGATGGAAATCGAATTGAAATCCCGGCAAAAACGGAGGATGAACCGAGAATTTTAATCGTTGGGAAAATAAAAGAAAAACATTGGTCGGCAATTATCACGTATCGTGGTGAAAAGATACGGATTATTTCTTGTCGCCGCTCAAGAAAAGAGGAAGTCGAACTATATGAAAGCTAAAGACCTTGATACAAAATTTGATAATAATGAAAATATTAAGTCGCATCTTCATTTATCAAAAATGAGAAGACCGGATCAAATTCCTAAGCGGGTCAATGTCGACTTTCCTATTTGGATGATCCACTCCCTAGATAAAGAGGCGCATAAGCTGGGGGTGACCCGACAGTCGATTATTAAAGTTTGGATCGCAGATCGACTCAAAGAATCGGCCGCTTAAAGCAAATCAAGAAAATGTCCTTGATTCAAGAATCTGATCTGCTCGTCATCGGTGCGGGAGCTGCGGGGCTCTTCTGTGCCTCGGTGGCCGGGGGACTGGGCTCATCGGTGATCGTTCTCGAACGAAATGACCGAGTGGGAATGAAGATTCTCATCTCAGGAGGGGGACGCTGTAACTTTACAAATCTTGGAGCAGGGCCGAAAAACTATCTCTCCTCCAGTCCTAATTTCTGTAAGTCGGCACTCGCCCGTTATCGACCGACCGACTTTATCTCTTTAGTGAATAAACATCAGATCGCCTATTATGAAAAAAAACTAGGACAACAGTTCTGCGATGATAACTCCCGGAAAATTGTCGATCTTCTTTTGTCGGAATGCGCCACGGCGAAAGTTAACATTAAATGTGGTGTCACAGTCGAAGTGGTTGAAAAAAAAGACTGTTTTGAGGTTCGCACCTCTCAAGGGCTTTACCGTGCAAAATCATTGGTCATTGCCACAGGAGCCCTCTCCTTTCCGAAATTGGGAGCGACCGATTTTGCTTATCGAATCGCTCGACAATTTGGAATTCCCTTAACGACCACAGCTCCTGGTTTAGTTCCCCTCACCTTCTCCGATCCGGAATTACGGTTGATGTGCGACCTTTCCGGATTATCACTTCCCGTTAAAATCTCGCACGGGAAACAGTTTTTCTTGGATGACCTGCTTTTCACCCATCGGGGACTTAGCGGACCTGCCGCTTTGCAAATCTCCTCCTATGCAAAACCGGGAGAGGAAATTGAAATCGATCTCCTCCCAGGGCTGAATGCCGCCGAGTGGTTAGCGGAAAAACAGCAAGAGCGAACACAACTCTCGACCGTCCTGGGGAGTCAGTTACCGGCTCGATTAGCTAAGGCTTGGGTAGAACGACTGAAGATAACCGCTCCGATGGGGCAGATTGGCAGTCGTCGACTTCGAGAAATTGGGACAGAACTGAATCATTGGAAATTGATCCCGAGCGGAACCGAAGGCTATCCTAAAGCAGAAGTGACCGTAGGGGGAATTGATACCGTGGCGATCTCCTCAAAAACGATGGAGAGTCGAACGGTTCCCGGACTCTATTTTATAGGTGAGGCATTAGATGTCACCGGGCATCTCGGCGGCTACAATTTTCAATGGGCTTGGGCCTCCGGCTATGCCGCCGGAACCGCCGTGGCGAGTTCAATGAGGGGCCTTTAAGGAGAAACCATTTAAACATTTCCACGCACTCCCTGCGCGATAACGAAATTAATTTGGGAAAGAAATTGGAGAGCCTCCGCTCATTTGCTATGAGGCTATTGCGCCTAACCGTCACAGACCGTCACGCAAAAGTTGCAAAATTATTTTCAATTTTAATTGACGCCCCCCCCCCCCCCTTAGGGTATTTCCTCGGCATGAATAAGAGGAAAATAGTAGTTTTAAGTGCCGTCTCGCTCTTTAGCGTGGGATTGCTTTCCGTTTTCTTCTTTCGATCCCACTCAAATCAGCCGATGTCATCAAACGCATCGACGGTCGAAAAACAATCTTCAAGCCCAACCGCTACTGATTCTTCACTAAGCGCTTCAGTAACCCCACAATCGACGCAATCCCCTCAAACGACACCAGCGTCCAAAGCGAATTTATTCCGATCCTCAACAATCTCCACGCTTCCGACGGGAACCGGAGCGGCAGCGACCTCCGAGATTGGGGGAACCCCAGCATTGGCGACAGTGATTGTAAAAGGCAAGGAGTTCGCCTTAAACCCCAACGAAATTGGCTATTTTCCACGGATTTTATTGGGAGTGAATGAAACAGTAAAAATCGTCGTTTCCTATCCGGAGGGAACTCCCGAAGATCCCATAGTGATCCAGGCTGAGGATGGGGGACATCTCAATCAAGGAGAGATCGTTGCTCAAGGGAAACTCGATGCATCGAGGCAAATTGGCTTTGATTTTAAAACAGCGCAAAGCGATGGAATTTATCGGGTAACGGTACGAAAAGGGTTTGACGAGAAACGACTCGATTTTTGGGTAGGACCAGAGATGCAGAGTCGCAAGGGATCATAGTTTAAAACAAAGATTGGAAAATTTATGAAAAATATAAAGAGATTGATATTATTGGCATTATTGGTTTTTTTCGTGGGCGCAGACTTTTCCTTGGCTCAATGTGGAAACGGTCAGGGGGGCGGAACGAGCGGCGGCGGTGGCCCTACTCCTCAACCAACCCCTCCCACTAATCCTCCACCTACTCCAGATCCTAAGTCTGGTGATCCCGTGGTGGCTTATTCAGGTGTGAAAAATTTATTTAGCATAGTAGCGTTTTTCAAAATTTAGATCGTAGCGTTTTTGAGTGTTTCCATATTTGAGACGGTAAGTTTTTCCCAACCGTGTCGTACAGTTTTTAAGGATTATGATCCGGTTGGTATTTTTGCCTATGAGTAGTTGAAGTTTTAATCGGTCTTTTTTTCAACTTTCTGATCGTAAAAAATTGAACGCCTTGGTTCCGTCCCGCACGTGCGGTACCGGATCCAAGGCGTTTTTTATTTATCCTATCTTATTTTTATGATTCGGCGTGACGTTTGGATGGGAGGAGAGCAGATCGGAATCGGCTCTCCAGTGGGGCTGCATCAAAACTTTATTCACCTGTTTTAAATCGATCGATTTTGTCTGATCTCGGACGGCTTCGATAAAACAGGAGAGGGCCAGATTTCGAGCCCGACGTAGGACACCATCGGAAGAGCGAATCAGGAGTCCCAACGCATCATCCGAAAACGTCGAATGCGGCAGGCCAACTGAGTCAAGTTCACCTAGGAGGAACGACTCGATCTGATCGGGGTTCAAACGCGGAATGACGACCGAAAAGGTGATCCGGGATTTGATGTCCTCATTTACTGTCAAATGCAAATTGGTCATTAGACTGGGTTGCCCGATTAAAATCAAATTATGATTCTTCGGGAAGTCTTCGAAGAGGAGCCTTAACTTCCTCAACCCCTGGATCTCCAACAGATGGGCGTCGTCAATGATCGGAGCGAGCATCTTGCCGTCTTGATTCAGGACGAGGGCTTTCTCCAAGAGCCTTTTTTCTGAAGTGAAGTCGTTGCCGCTATCCTCGATTCCGAAGGACTGACAAAGGATACGAAGGATATTGGTGTAGGTGTGTAACGTCCGACCAATGGTCGGAGTGACAAGCCGTTTGGGATCGTGATTTTGAAGTTGGTTTTTCAAGATCGATTTACCGATGCCGGGTTGTCCGAGGATCAGACAAAAACCTCCCTGCTGGCAATGGACTTTCAACGTGTCGAAGATCGGCTGTTGATGCTCCAAGAGTTGACGGGGCTTTTCAAAGGGATTGGAAGTGATGCCAAAGTAAGATCGGATCATACATTTTCTCCGGAGTTGTTGTTTTCATTGTTTTTGAGGCGAGGAGAGCGATCGTTTGCGATCAAATCGACCGGTCGAGCCTCTCCCATCCGCTCTTTTTTGTAATAGACGACAGCGCGTCCTATTTTGCCCCGCTCAAAACGAACCTCGATTTGTTTTTCACGTAAATCGACGGGAGCTTCAAATCGGATGTTTTTTAAGGAAAAGGTGTTGTCGACTTTGACCCAGCGTTTTTCCTCCATAAAAAAGAACTCATCGTTTAATTCAGACGGTGGAAGGAATTTGATCCTCCTCAAATCCAAGCCAAAGCGGTCGATCGGTTTCATGCCCAGAGAGCCATGAGCAACGGAGTTGTATTCCTCTTCCAACCACTGGATAAATTGACGATTTAGATTTTCAAGCGAGGAAAGATCTAAAACCTTGCATAAAAACCGGTCGCGAACCGTACGAAAAAATCGCTCGATTTTACCTTTGGCCGCTCCATCCCGTACCGGGGTGTGACAAAGGAGGCAACCGAGCCTGTCGCAAACCAGATGGATTTCAGCCGAGGAGTAATTTGCTCCATTATCCAAATAGAGCATTTCAGGAACTCCCCGCTTATAGAGAGCCGTTCGAAACGAGGTAATTAATGAATCGACATTGTCCGAGAGAAAAAATTCACCATGCGCAACCACACGGGAGGCATCATCGATAAAGGCGATTAACTTCGCCTGAACTTTTCCCGAATCGGTATCGATATAGGGACCAAACATCGTATCCCCTTGCCACATCTGATTGGCGTGCTCCTTGGCAAAAGCCACCCGTCTCTTATGCTCACTTTCCATTTTGAGCATCTCAAATTCATAGACCATCCGCCGAAAAGTGTTCGGAGCGATGAGCTCTCTTCGCAAAAGCCCTCGCTCGATACAAAGCCGATAGATGGAGGCAATCGTGTAGCTTTTGGAATGCAGCGAAGGCAACACCTGCTGCACCGCTTCGGTCACGGTTTCAGGAGTCACCTTGCGAAAGGTGCCTTGATCCGAACGACGCTTGTTTTGCATCACGGTGATTCCATCCTTTTGATAACGACTCCACCAGGTCTGAATCGTTCGCCAGGTAAAATAGCGGACGTTTCCCTCTTCATCGGTGAAGGGGAGTTTGGAGACATATTCAATTCGGGCTCTTCGAGTGTTTCCGGGAGAGGTTTCCACCGCTCCCAACACCCGCATCTTTAAATAAGGGGTTGGGTTTTTCATAAGATCGGCAACTTACAAAAAAGAAAAAACCGACGGGAACCACAAGCAACTGTGGTCGCAAGATTCCACTCCAAAGGGGGCGGATTGCTACGATCCCAAATCCTAACCTGAGGAGAAAAAAGCCCGCTGAAAATAAAGCTGATAGTCCCGCACTGGATCGTTTGATTTAAAAAGCGACTGTATTCCCTCCCAAGTCACAAGCCGAGGTTCTTTCTGAGAGGAGATATTTTGCTTTTTAAAAAGCCGTGAGCGGATTGTTAGATGAGTTCTTGAAAATTTCCTCCAGATCGCCCGTCCCGTCTCCACGCAAAAAAAGCGCACCGAGTCGTACCATGATCGCTCGAGCGATTTTCCTTCAAGCAATCCCTTGAAAAACAAACCCACTTCCCGGGTCTGGACAGAGTGACGATAAAGATATTTCGCCAACAGTACGCTGTGGGTCTTGCCGCAGCCTTGTCGGTTTCCCCGATTCGAGCAAAAGACCCGAAAACCCCGGACCACTTCTTCTTGGCGTTTTTGCTCATCCCCAAAGCCTTTTAAAACCCCATGCCGATTCAAATTCCCGATCCCCCGACAAAACGGACATCCGATGTGCTTCAAATCCCGGGAGTAAGAGTCATAAGCGCTTTCATCTTCCACATACCATTTAATCTCGAACATCCCGCCCTTGTGGAGGGGAAAATAAAAAAATCACCACCTAAAACCCCAAAAACCAAAAGCGGGGAGGGCGTCCGCCGTCCCTGCTCCGCTCGTCGCTTCCAGTCGCTTCGCAAAGCCTTCGCTCCTTCCAGCTCCTCACGGAGCAGGGGAATCCATCCCTTAATCAATCCTTTACCAAATTAACGCCACCTCTTTCTCCTCACACTCCATCCCAGATACGTTCCAAATCAAAGCGTTCTTACGATCTATTCGTGGGAAATAACATTCAGGAAATGAATTTCGAGAGATCGAAGAATTACCGCTTTGGGGTTCAGTGGGAAATCTGCAGATGAACTGGACTCGTCATAGTAATTCGAGATCGACTCCCGGATCAAGTCTCTTTGGAATGGGGCATTATTGGAGGCATGGCTTTCAGTGGGAATTTTTCAAAGCCGCCAACGATTCATTGGGAAGAGAGCAAATGTCGGTGGTTTACCCTGACGGTGCCATTTATTCTTTCTCTAAAATTTCTCCTACAGAATGGGCGGCGAATGGAACGGTCACCGATCGGCTCCTTCCTTCAGGAACTGATTTTATTCTCCAAAGAGCGGATGCCAGTCGTTATCTTTTCAAACAATTTCTTTCAGGAACAACCCCTTATTACTTAATGACGAGGATCACCGATTCGGCAGGAAATAATTACACCGTTGAATATAACTCCTCACGACAAGTCACTAAAGTGATTGAACCGGCGGGACGATTTTTTAAAGTCACTTATTCTACCCTTTCAGGAAACAGGGTTGATTTTGGATCATTTGGAACATCCACTACGCTTCCTACCACGGGAGCTTGGGTTGAAATTCTTTCAACCTCCACGACGGCGTATCGATATGTACGGCTTTTACAGGCCGATGGCTCTTTTGGAAACATCGCTGAGGTTGAATTTTATGATGATCTTGGAAACAAACTATCAGGAACAGTCATTTCTCCTGACGCACTCGCAGAGGCGAGCAAGGCATTTGATGGAGATCCAACAACTGGTTTTGTCTCCTCAACAAAATCCGGTTCCTTTGTTGGATTCGATTTAGGAACAGCCAAAAAAATCGGTAAAGTACGGTTTTTAAGTGTTGTTGGTAAAGAGGCTCTTCAAAAGCCGACTACTTGGGCAACCAATGCTCCTCGACTTCAAGCAGCTAATCAGGCCCCTCTTTCTATTAGTGCGATTTCAAAGGTTGAGACCAGCGATGGAAGATCGTTGACTTATAACTATACGAATTTTAACGATACAACAGTTCCTTATATTTTTCCAACGATGACCTCTGTAAGCTATGGAGATGGAACGACCACCACGTATAAGTATGGTCAAGCATTTTCTGGTCAACGTCCACTGGTCGTTGAATGGGATGATGCTCGTTATGGATTGAGACAAAATCGCTATAAAACCGTTTATCAAAGTAATTTAACGTCTGCCGTCTTAGGAATGGTTGATTCACAAGTAAATTTGGAGACAGGCAATAAGATCCTCTCGATCGGTGTTTTTGGAAATAATCTTCATAAACCGAGCGTTACGTATGCCAACGGAGGTGTGGAAGTTCAGGAGATGAATTATCCAACGGGCCGCACCACGATTGCGATGACGGGACGGTTTGATTTAAACGGAAATAAAACAAGTTATACCTTCGGTTCAGACGGGTTTATTGCCACGGAAACCGATGCCCTTGCAAGAGTCACCTCCTATGTGTGGACAATTGCAGGAAATAAGCAAAAAATTGCCTATCCTGACGGCAGTTTTGAATCCTGGACTCGAAACTCCTTGGATTCGATCTTAACCTACACCGATCGTTTGGGACGTGTCACCAGCTACACTCGTGATGCTCAGAATCGAATCACCCGAATCGATTATCCTGATGCCTCCTACGAGACCTTTGATTACAATTCCTTCTCGCAAGTCACTCAAAAACGTCAACGCAACGCAGGAGTTCAAAACTTTGCCTTCGATGCCCGGGGACTTCTCACTCAAAGCACCGATGCCTTGGGGAACATCACGAAGTTTGGCTATGATCTCAATGATCGTTTAGCCAGCATCACCGATGCCCGCAACAATGTGACGAGCTACGTTTACAACGAACGAGGATTGATCTTGAAGACCACAAATCCCGACGGTTCATTTAAAAGTTATACCTATAACAAATATGGTCGAGTTTTAAGCATCACCAACGAACTCGGAAATATCAGTCAATATGAATATGATGTTTTTAACCGAGTCACGAAAGTCACGGATGAACTCAATCGTTCGACCGTGACGACTTACCTTGTTGACACCTATCACGATCAACCCCTTTCCATCACGCTTCCCAGCGGAAAGAAAACCGTTTTCACCTATGATAAAGAATGGAATTTGCTGACCCAAACGGTCGGATTTGGAACCTCTGACGCTGCGGTGACGACCTACACGTACGACAAGGTGAATAACCTTCTCACCTCAAAAGATCCGCGTGGGAAAATCACGACGATGACTTATGACAGCCGAAATCGTAAGCTTACCGAAAAAGATCCGCTCGGAAATCTCACTTCATGGACCTATGATTTTGAGGGAAATGTTCTCACATCAAAAGATGCATTGAATCGAGTCACAACCAATACCTATGATTCAATGAATCGACTCTTGACTTCGACCGATGCGAAGAATCAAACCACGACTTTCTTTTACGATTTTGCGGGGAACATGGTGAAAATGGTCGATGCGAAAAATAATGCCTATCAAAACACCTTTGATCTGCTCAATCGTAAGACTTCGATGATTTATCCTGATTATTCAAAAGAACAATATGGGTATGATGCAGTCTCCAATCTCGTGACCTATACCACGAGAGCAGGGCAAGTGAAAACCTCGACCTTTGATAATCGCAATCGGGAAACCCTTAGCGATTGGTCTGATAGCACTCCTGATGTATCGAGAACTTTCGATAATCTCGGTCGATTGCTCACTAGCAACAACGGGGTTTCGGCAATATCCTACTCCTATAACGTTGCTAATGAACTTCTGAGCGAAAGCACCACAGTTTCAGGTCAAACACGAACACTGACCTACTCCTATACTGTCGATGGTAATCGAGCCTCGGTGATCTATCCCGGTGGAAATGTGATCAGCTATGACTACACGAACCGCAACCAAATCTCAGCAATCTATGAAGATGGCGGAGCACCAATGGTAAGCTATGCCTATGATTTGAATGGAGCCCGGATTACTAAGAACTTAGAAAATGGAACATCGACCAGCTACCTCTTTGATGATGCGAGCCGTTTAACTTCCATCACCGATAAAAAAGGAGCGACAACGCTCCTGGCAACGGCTTATACTTTGAACGCTGTGGGCAACCGAACTGCAAAAGCACAAGATTCAAAGATCGAGACCTATGGTTTTGATGCCATCGATCAGGTGACTAGCGCCTCCTACACGGGAGGGACCGCTCCCACGCGGTCCGTGAATTATAATTACGATGCCACCGGTAATCGAACCACCGTCATTGATAACGGTCAAACCTCCACGTATTCTGCCAACAATCTAAACCAGTATTCCTCTGTGACCTCTGCGTCCTCTGCGGTGACAAATCTGGGGTATGATTCCAACGGGAACCTCATCAATGGCGGAACGATCCAAAGTGGTTTGTTCTTTTATGATGCGCAAAATCGTCTGACAAAAGCCACGGTTGGAGCAAACACCATGGAGTTTGCGTATGACTCCAAGAACCGCGTCGTGAAAAGAACCCTCAACGGAGTTCCAACGTTCTTGATTTACGATGGATGGTCGCTGATTGAGGAGCGCACCTCGACAGGCTCGGTATCTGCTCGATACGTTCATGGAACGAACATCGATGAAATCCTTGCAAAGACGACAACGACGGGCGCAGTCTACTATCATCAAGATGGGCTGGGATCGACGACACTTCTCACCAACGCAACGGGAACTGTCGTGGAAAAGTACTCCTACGACATCTTTGGAAAAGCCTCAATTTCTGGAGCTACCAGCCAACAGCTACGTGCTACAAGCTCGTACAGCAACCGCTTCATGTTCACCGGTCGTGAGTTTCTCAAAGAGGTCGGACTCTACGATTATCGAAATCGGGTTTATTCACAGGAATTGGGGCGTTTTCTTCAAACCGATCCCATCAGGTTTTCAGCAGGGGATGTGAATATTTATCGGTATTGCGGGAATCGAGTGAACACACATACAGATCCTATGGGGTTATGTGATGACGATGATGATGACGATGATGATCCATCTGATCAAAGTCTTTTAGAAATGCTTGGTGTACTTATTCCGTCATTAGCCAATGAGTTTGGTGAATTAGGTAGTGGGCTATGGGATTTGGCAAACGCTGGTTTGGGACTTGGGTTCGGTTTAGGGAGTGATGGTTTGGGGTATGGAGTTGATGGGCTTACTAGTGGGGCAGACCTCCTTTCTGGAATGGGAGAAGGATTAATGAACACTGGACATCCTGGAATGGAAAAAGCTGGTCTACCGTTAAGCTTAGCAGGAAAAGCTGGGGAAGCTTTAAATAATTTAGGAGGTGATCCAGGTCAAGGTTTACATGACAATGCTCAAAGATGGTATGATTATAGTTCAAGGACGTTCGATTCTGCTAGAAATAATTTCAGCCAATCATTTAGATAGATATATGAGTTATAAAAAAATAACGAAATTTTTAATTCTTTTGTGGATTGTATGTAATTCAATGCATCATGTGGGGATGTTGGTTCTCCTCTGGAACTATTTTATTCCTTTTCAAAAAAATTCAGACGTTACTCAAAGACCTGATATGTTGCCTGCGTTTGGTAGTTTTGCTGTGCTCTTTTTTTTAATTTATATTATGATCCAGTTTTGGAAACAAAAAGAGAGAGGATGGATTTGTGCTCAAATTTTTCTGGTATGGACTGTCTTTAGTCCATATATTTTGTTCATATTTCCTATGCTTCGTTCAGGAAAAGTTGCTTTTAATATAATCAATTTTTTCCCTTTGCAATTGATAAGTCTATTATGTATTTATGTTCTTTGGAGAAACAGAAGTGAATATCAGAAAGCACCTCTGATTCATAATTTTTCTCCCAAAGATTGAGTGATGTAAACGCCTCCGTGTCAGGTTGCCCTTTGTTCCATTAGTTAAGTATAAAAAAGGAGCGACAACGCTTCTGACAACGGCTTATATACTGGGGTCAGTCCAACACCTAACACAAATGTTGACATAGAGGGGAGAAAGTTTAGAGGTGGAGGATGGCAAGAAAGCGACGAGTCTTAAGGACGGGGATGATGTATCACGTGATGGGGCGAGGAAACGAGCGTAAAGTGATCTTTAAGGATGACAGAGATCGGGAGCTATTTTTAAAGGTATGGGAAGAGGGGTTAGAGAAGTATGAGGGGATCTGTCATGCGTGGTGCTTGATGGGAAATCATTATCATATGATGGTGGAGACGCTTTTGCCGAATCTCTCAGAGATGATGAGATGGATCGGAACAACGTATACGGTGAGATTCAATCGGAAATATGGACGTGTAGGGGATTTGTTCCAAGGAAGATACCGGGCGGAGGTGGTCTCGGATGAGAGTTACACGAAGAGACTGATTTTGTATATTCATATGAATCCGGTGAGACGCAAGAAGAAGAACCAAGAGCGTTATTATGTGGGTGGAATGGAAGAGTTATTGAATTATCGATGGAGCAGTCATCGAGGCTATTTGGGATTAGATAGTGAATATGCAAAGGGGTTTGAACTGGTTCGCCGGAAGTATTGGAAGGATGTTAGAAGTTATCAAAAAGAGATTGGATGGGAGTTAAATAATCGAGAGAACTTGAATTTTAGAGAAGAGGTGAGAGGAGGATTTGTTTTAGGGGGAGAGGGATTTCAGAGAACGATGGAGAGTTATTTAGCGAAACAAGAGGGAGAATCGGTTTTGATTTCAAAGAGAATGGAGTTGGAACGAAGAAAGTC
>CAMAQI010000003.1 GCA_945860255.1 Methylacidiphilum caldifontis | reverse complement strand
GATTTTCTCAGCCGTGAGATTCAAGAATACCAAAAAAAATTCGACTCCGCCATCTCTGCCTTTGCCTCCGATCAATCCCCCATCGGAGCCGATCCGTTCGTCTGGCCTCGTGATTTAAATTCTATAATCCTTCTTTTAAAGATTTCTGCAATTCGAAAACTTCAAAGCCCTAGCGTCAACCTGCCTGATATCCGACTCACCGCAACCCTCCTCACAGATCCAAACTCCTGCACGACGGTCTTACGTCATCAACTTCTCACTTCGGAAAAAGCAGTCGAAGAGCTTCGCAAAAAAAACAGCAACCTCCAACTCTCTGTCCAACAAGCCAGAGCGATGGCGGTGGCAGGAAATCACCTGAAGGCAATGGAGGCAATTAAGTCTATTCCTCCTCACTTTCGTATCAATGAGCAGCGAGAAGTACTCGATCTCGTTGCCAAAATCAACCAACGGCTCGTTCAAATCCAGGCGGTTCTCACGAAGCTCCAAGAAATGGATCTTCAAAAACTGGATTGGAGTGCCATTTCAGAATTTTGCGAAGAAATTAGAGAAACTCTTCATAACGATCAGCTCTCAGGAAGTGACTACGAAGTCGAAGCCTCACGCCTTCTCACTCTCATCGAAGGCTATGTTAAAAGAAACCGCAAAGCGATTCTCGTCAAATGGGGCTCCATCCTCGTGGCCACAACGCTCCTTTTGTTGATTATCTATTTCTTGCGACCCTCAGGTCAAATCCTTATCAGCAGTCAACTCGATATTAATACCACGAACTCAAGCGTCACTTGGAGCCTCTTTCGCGACAATGGGGATCTCCTTCAAGAAGGAAAAGGAAATGCCGAACTCTCAACCCAAAACCAACCCCTCTTTCTCCTATTACGACAAGGAAACCGAGCCGCGCTCCATCGGATTCTTTGGAATGGAAAACAGTACCAATCGGTCTCTCAAAATAGTCTCTTTTCAAACCCTTTCGTTCGCATTCAAGTGCTCGATTCCACACGCCAAAACTCGTTAGACCCAAAAGCCTATCTACTCAAGGTCGACCGTATTCCGATTCCCCCGGAACTCGAGGGCCTCTATCTGTCGAAAGGAATCCACCGATTCTCGATCACGCAAGAAGGCCAACCGGAGTTTAGCTTCCCTCAAATGATCGCTCAGCGGAATGAGACCGTCGTCTTAAGTTCTCCTTGGGTTGCCATTCGTTTCGAAGCCAATGCGGAAGATCTCTTTGTCTCGATTAATAACTCCAGTAAACGCCTCATCCCGTATCGATTTTTCCTTCCGATCGGATATCACGAGGCTATCTTCTCTGATTCAAGAGGGGATATTCGTGAGTCTCGACGTATCCAAGTAGAGGGATCAACCGAAAACATCTCCGAGCTCAGCGTCTCCTCAGGTATCCTCAGAATTCAGGTGAAGCCACTACGTACAGGATTAAGGCTACGGATAAACGATATCACTCACTCGCTCCAGAACGGTCGGCGCGATCTGACGCTCTCTTCTGGAGAACAGCGAATTCAACTTTTTATCGACGGAAAATTATCTTACGAAGAAAATCTGATCCTTCGTGACGGAGAGGATATGGAGAAAACAATCGAGCTCATTCCTGCTCCTTAACAGAGGCCTTGTTCCCCCTTTCATTCAACCCATTTCTTGAATGAGAAACTACTTCGCCTCGTAAACTCTGCAACCAAACTGGTGATGAAAAACTGGAGGGGCACCACCGAATGCTTTCGGAGCTGTGCCTCGGGCTACGGGGAAAAGGCTCGTAAAACGAGAAGCACTCGACGCTGGAAGCGGAAATAATTTATTGTTTCTGATCAATCATTTGCGTCGGGACCGCACAATCGATCAATGTCACCGCAATATTTTCTCGCAACTCCCATTGATCTAATCTCGACTCCTTTGTCAATTGCGGTTCTACGCTCATAATATAATCGAACCCTTCGGGGGCTTCATGTTCAAAATACCCAACGGAAGGATATCCCCTGAGATACCAAGGAAGCGGCCAATACGAATCCCCTTCGACGGCTATTCGAATCTCCCGATGAACAGATCTTTGTTTTTTTCTGACGAACTCAAGAACTCCGTGAATCTCTGTCGAAGTCGCAGAATAAGAATAGGGATAGAGAGAGGCACTTAATGGGTTCCATTGAAGAACGTAAAACCCGATTCCAAGCAACAAGATCATTAAAATACCGAGTCGTTTATGCCAATACGAAGAGCGTAAAAACAAGTCAAGCTGACACCCCGCAGCAGGAATGATCAAGGTCCAGGCCAACAAAAGAAGCCACGGAGTTTTATACGGAATCAACGAATAGCTGATGAGCTGAAAAAGAGCGATCCACTTCCACACGCAAACCCAGCAAGGAACCGCCGATTTATTTTTTAATGGAATCCACGGAATGACCCAAACAAGTGAGCAGAGCAGCAACGGGAGATTTAAGGGGAATAATCCAAAGAGTGACTGGAAATACCAAAAAAACGGCTTCGTATGTCCTTCTTCCGTTTGATAACTCCAAAAAGTGGCCCAAGAATTGAAAATTCCGTGAAGATCTTGAAAAAAACCGGAATAGAGAAGAACAGAGATCAATATCGCCCCCAAAAAAAAGTAAATTGCACGATTGGCCTCGATAAAAAGGGGCAAAAAAGAACGCAGCGACCCATTCACCCCCCAAGCAAAAAAAGCACAAACAGGAAGGAGAACCCACGTCTCCTTGCTCGATTGAAAAAGTCCCGCAAAAATTCCAGCAACAAGCAGCAGGATAAAACTCGATTTCAGTTTTGCATAATGAAGAGAACTTAAGAGAGCAATTCCAAAAAAAACAAAAATAGGCTCATGAATCGCTTGGGTGTGATAATAAATCAAATAGGGATGAAAGGCAAAAAGAAGCCCTGTCAAAAGGGCAGAATATACGGAATAGCGAACAAGCATCACAAAAAAAAGGACAAGCGTTAAAATCGAACAATAGATTCCCGACCGACGAAGCCCGGGCTCCGTCCATTCCCCCCAATCGGAACTTTGCTGAAAACCCAAAAAAAGTTGCCTAAGATACAGAGGTGCTGGACCATGATGATGCAGCGGATCATATTTGATATACCCTAATTTCATTCCCTCCTGGAGAATCCACGCTTGGGTCGATTCATCGGTGTGAAAGGGGATTTTGTAAGAGAGATCTGATCGAAAAGAAAAACTTATCAAAACAAGGAGCGCAATAAATAAACAGGAAACTAATAGGGTTCCTTTCTTCATCCTAAAAATCATGTTTATATTTTTTTCGATACTGAAATGGGGTCATTTTAATTTTTTTGAGAAAATCGCGATTCAGATGACTTTGATCACAAAATCCGGTGTCATAGGTAATTTCTGAAATACTCTTATCCGTTCGAATCAAGAGCTGGCAAACGGCATTTAATCGGATTTTTCGAAGAAATTGAATCGGAGTCAACTGAAAGAGTCGAGTAAAACGCCGATTCAATGTCCGAGACTCTAACCCCGAATACTCCGCAACTTCTTCTAACTCAATTCTTCGAGAAAAATTATTCCGAAGATAGGAAAGTGCCTTATTTATTTCAGAAGAGGAGGTAATTCCCTGATGGCTCTCCGAGATCTGATGGGTCGTCCCCACAAGCCCAACAACACGCCGCTCAGAATCAAAAACAGGAAACTTGTTTGTTTCATACCAATAAACCGAAAGATCGGTATGGGGAATCAATTCGATCCGATGAAGCAACGGCATTCCGCTTTTTAAAACCGTTTGATCGTCCTCCATAAATTTACTTGCCAGATCAATCGGAAAAAAGTCTTCATCGATTTTTCCGAGCATTGACCGTTCCTCAGAGCCCACCGCATTGAGCTGAAATGCCCGATTCACCGCAATAAACTTTCCTTCACAATTTTTAACGAAAAAATGAACGTCCTTAAGCAGATTCATTAATTGAAAAACAAGCTCCGAGGAGATCGGAAAGGATTTAAATTCCAGTGAAAAAAGAAGCTGATCGGAGATCTGACCCAAAGAAGAGATCGTGGAGTTGATCTTTGCCATAATGATTTCTATTCTACGAAGCTCTTTTCGTTTGGGAAAGCCCCAAAAAACAGCGGTTCGCTTTGCTCTGTTTCTTGAATACAAAAGAGCTCCTCAGATGAGGAGTCGATTCGATCTTGAAACCAATTAAGAGGCAAGAGCATCGCTGCGGTTGAAAGGGCGTCACTTCGTGCCGCACTTTTTGCAAATGCCCAAGCTCTAAATCGTGCCGTTGGCAATCCACTCCGGGGATCAATAATATGGGCTCCCTTGAGCTGAATCCCCGAGGCACCAAGTGACCTCTCGGAGATTTCATATTCTTTTTTCCCCAGCGCCACCTGCCACCCCACTTCTCCCTCTGGGGAGGCTCCGGCAAGAAGACTACTTCCTCCCCCAGAAAGAAGAAAACGAGACAACTCCCACTCCTTCAACAATAACGCCAGTCGATCAAGAGCATACCCTTTCCCAATCGCCCCAAGATCAAAGGCAACAGGAAGTTCACTTCCAAGTTCGACACTCCGCTTGGATTCATCAAATATTAGTAGTCCTTTCGACTCGACCGCAGATCTCTTTTTTAAAGTAAACCACTCAGACCAATGGGAAGCATTCCCCTTTTCATCTTTAATCACTTTCATCGAATGCCCGACATTCGGATCAAAGGCCCCTTGCGTTTCTTGACAAAGCTCAAGAGAAAGGAGGAGAGAACGTCTTGTATGCTCTCCAATGAAAATCGTTTCCCCCAGCTGCAACGCATTAATACGACTAATGTCACTTTCCTCGCGATAAAAGCTCAGCTCCGACTCAATTTCATCGATAAGCCTCTTGGCCTCCAATGCCGCCTGCTTCGCATAGGCCTGATCTTCTGAATTGATCCAGATCTCAAATACTGTCGCCATCGCTTGATGTTCAAAACGATGTGACTTCATAAGATTAACGGATAGGCGCTTCTATTTCTAAATCGCTTCTCTGAATTATGGAGTTCCGTATACCTCAACTTCAATATAGTGATTGGCCGCATTCGAGGTGTTGCCTTTGCTAAAAAGTCGAACGTAACGCCCTGAAATTTTATTCAACGGAATAACTTTTCCTTCATTTGTATCGATATAGGAAAGATTCGTTCCGGCGCCGAGGCCTAAGGAATTATCGCGATCGTTGTTAAAAACCGTTTTGACGTTGGTCAAAAAATCTTCGTCGTCTGATACTTGAACCACAACGTTAAAATAGACGCGCTGCTGTCCATGATAATGCCAAAGAACGATTCCATAAAGCGGAGAACTTTTCCCGAGATCAATCTGAACCCATTGCTTTCCCTCCGCCAGCTCCACAAAATAACCATCATCGGAAAGTTTATCGCCATCAGTAACACAGGAAAGATCACCAATGATCGGGGCGGCATCACTCGAAGTCACTTTCTTGTTTGCGGCAAGGTTAACGGTTCCCGCAGGAGCTATAATCGTTGGCTGTTTTCCCGGTTTTTCCAAATTCGGAACCTTAATCGGAACAGGAGTCCCAATAATCTTCGGGGGTGGAAATGAGATCGAAACAGGTGCCTCTGCTGCCTGAAGCGGGTAAAAAATGAGAGCCAAGAGGGGAACGATTAATTTAACTTGCATTGATATTTTTTTCATTCGCTTTTCCTTAGGTTATCTTGATTTTTAAAAGATTCAAGACTTTGTCAGTTTCGTCCATTTTTGAGAACTTTTTGAACTCCGTACCACTGTCTCCACAAAAGCCATCCCCTTTACTCCATCTTCAACTCCGGGAAAATCTCGAAGAAGGGTGGGGTCGGAGGTCGATTCCCGATGCCGTATGGCTCGTACCATCGATTGATATAGATTCGCAAACGCCTCTAAGAAGGCCTCCGGATGCCCAAACGGAATCCGCGTGTAATCTTTTGCGACATCACCGATGTAACTATTTCCTCGACGAAGAATTTGTCGCGGCTGATCCAAAAATTTCAAACTCAACTCATTGGGATGTTCTTGATGCCATTCTAATGAGGCTTTTTCGCCGTAGACTCGAAGTACTAAGTTATTCTCTTCCCCGGCCATAATCTGCGATGAAATCAAGACCCCCTTTGCTCCTCCCTTGTAACGCAGGAGTACATTCCCATCATCTTCAAGAGGTCGTCCCTTAATAAAGGTCGTTAAATCGGCACAAAGACTCTCGATTTCCAAGCCGGTCACAAATCGTGCAAGATGTTCGCCGTGTGTCCCGATATCTCCAATACAGCATGAAATTCCGGCTTTTTTAGGATCGGTACGCCAAACCGCCTGCTTTTGTCCTTCACGCTCAATCCGCTTTAACAGCCACCCCTGTGAATACTCAACGACAATTTTTAGGATCTTCCCTAGGGCTCCTTTTTTAACCTGCTCTCGGGCCTCTTGAATCATCGGATACCCACTGTAATTATGCGTGAGCATGAAAAGTTTTTTTGATTTCTGTGCCGCCTTCCGTAATTCTAAGGCCTCTTTTAATGTGAAGGTCATCGGCTTATCACAAACCACATGAAATCCTTCTTTCAAAAAAGCCATCGCAGGGGTGTAATGTAAATGATTTGGAGTGACGATTGAGACAAAGTCAATTCGTTCTCCTTCAGGCAATGTTGCCTCCCCTTTCGCCATCGATTCAAAGTCAGAATAAATCCGTCGTGGCTCAATGAATAATTGCTTCCCGGAGATCTTGTTTCGCTCTTTCTGCGACGAAAAACAGCCCGCAACCAATTCAATTTGACCATCCAAATTTGCCGCCATCCGATGCACGGCTCCAATAAATGATCCCTCCCCCCCGCCAATCATCCCCATTCGAATCTTTCGACTCATGCGACCTCCTTCGAAAAAGCGGAGTCAAAGGCGGCGTCACTCGGCGTAAACTGAAGTCGACGAACAAACTCGCACGATTCCTTGGCCCCGTGAAAACGATCCATACGACCATCCTCCCACTCCACAGAAAGCGGCCCTTGATACCCAATATCATTGAGTGCCACGATAATTTTTTCAAAATCGATATTGCCTCGTCCTAACGAGCGAAAATCCCAATGACGTCGACGATCTCCAAAGGGAAGATGCCCTCCAAAAACCCCGACCGATCCATTGCCACTGTTCCACCAAACATCTTTCATGTGCGCATGGAAAATACGCTCGGCAAATCGATAGATAAACTGGACATAGTCCACCCCTTGATACCCAAAATGAGAGGGATCAAAATTAAATCCAAACCGTCGATGTCCCTTGACCGCATGGACCGATTTTTCTGCAGAGACGAGATCGAACGCAATCTCTGTCGGATGGGCTTCGAGGGCAAAGTAAACATCATTTTCCTCGAAAACATCGAGAATCGGAAGAAAGCGATTCGCAAAATCCTCATATCCCTTTTCCCAGTACCCAACAGGAAGCGGAGGAAATGCGTACAATGAATGCCAGATCGAAGAACCGGTAAACCCATTCACTACCACCCGCTCTGGCTTGAGGGAGGCTGGCGCCGCATCGAAAAATTTCCGAGCGGCACGCGCGGTTACTTTCATCCGTTCCGCCGCACGTTGTCGAACCCCTTCAGGCTCCCCATCCCCCCAGATCTCCAAGGGAAGAATTGATTGATGTCGCTCATCAATCCGATCGCAGATCGCCTGCCCAATCAGATGGGAGGAAATCGAGACACAGGTTAAGCCATGAGATTGAAGTAAATTCCAAAGTTCAGGAATATACTCTTTGTTCTCAAGAGCGAGAATGGGGTCAAAGTGATCCCCCCAACAGGCTAATTCGACCCCATCAAAACCAAGGGCTTTGACATGAGTAAGGAGCTGTTTCAGGGGCAAATCAGCCCACTGTCCGGTAAATAAGGTAACGGGTCTCATAAATAATTTTAAATGATCATTTTAAACGGCAAACATCTCTGGGGTCAGATCGATCACTTTTCGCGCCTCAACCGCCGCATTCACTGGAAAAATCGAGGCCTCACTCTCAAAGGCATGATCTGCCGCACAGGTCAACTGCCCTTTTCCCCGAACAACATCAAAAAAGTTTTCAAGATGCGGTTGATGAAGTTTTTTATTCAACACAACCGGAATCTCAAACCCTTCTGGCGGTTTACTCTCCCGGGAATCGACTTTCTCAGCAGAAGGGGCAACATAAGCCGACTTCGCAAGATAATGCTTTTCAACAAGCGGTTCCCACGAAGGAGCGGTTGTCTCACGATAAACTTTCGTTAAACGAGGATTTTCAGAGATCTGCAGCGATCCTTGATCCCCATTAAAAAGTTCAAAATATCCCCCCCCTGAGCTCGTCGTCGTCTGTACCTGATAAAAGGCCCGTGCAGTTCCATGTGCCAGTGGATACTCATAAACCACCATCACATTATCATAATGCTCTCGCCCTTGATAATAATCAGTTCCCCCCGATGCCATAAGACTTTTTGGACGAACCCCAAAATACCAATTGAAAATATCGATCTGATGCGCCCCAAGATCAGAAATCGGCCCCCCGCTTAAATCACGGAACCAACGCCAATTACGAAATTGATGCATATCTTTGAAACCAAATCGACTCAATGTCGCCGCTGGAATTTCGTAAGCCTTCGGAAAGCCGACATCCTCTGCTACGGCACGGTTCCACTGGGCACTTGCACAAGTCATCTTCCCCAAAAGATTTCCTTTTTGAATCAAATTAAAAAGGGAATGCATATAACGAGGGTTACTGCGACGTTGATGGCCAATCTGTAAAAGCTTCCCCGTCTCACGCATGGTACGGACCATCGAACGGGCCCCTTCCACGGTGTTGGACATCATCTTTTCGCAATAAACATGGAGCCCCGCCTTCAGACAGAGATTGGTATGCGGAGCATGCCAGAAATCAGGAGTCGCAATCACCACCGCATCCAGTTTTTCTTTTTGGAGCATCTCTTCGATGTCAATATACCCCGTTGCCTCCATTCCTGCTTGTTTCAGTTTATTGACGGCATACTTTCGAGCATAATCCCAAATATCACAGACGGCCCGAACGCGAATATTCGGAATTTGAAGCAAGGCATCCATCAAGATACGCCCTTGAGCCCCTACCCCCACAATCGCAATTTGAATATCATTTGAAGAGGCAGCAGCGATGGGCTTCGTTTGCGTTTCTCCAAAAGCCCATGAGCTTGTGAGAAGTGTCCCCGCTCCAAGAAGTGCAGAACGCGCCATAAAATCTCGCCGAGTCAATAGAGAGCCAAAATTTGCTTGTTTCATCTTTTTTTCCTCCAACTCATTTTATCATCTGAATCGATAGACATTTGAAGAAATCTATAATTAACGAACGATCTCCAGTTTATTATGCACTGATAAATGAAGTGCATACGCGCAAAGACCTACATGCACCGCTAAAGCGGCTATTCCGTCGTTCTGATTGATCATGATCAATCCAAAGGTCAAAGAAATATAAAGAAGCCCCATCACATAAAGTGAAAGTCGCGTGAAAAGCCCCAGCAACAAACAACCTCCCGTGAGAAGAAGAAGCGGCCCCAAAACAGTCGCATAAGCGTTTAATAAAAACGGATGAAGTAGTGGCTCTTTCTTAAAGTTGGCCGATAATGCCTCTGGAAGCCCATGATAATTCGCCAAGGCATAAAACTTGTATTTAACCTCAACAATCGCCCCAGTGATATCCGGATTTCCCGTTTCATCTAAAAGGGGTTCCTGAACAATTTTATAACCAGAAAATTTTTCAATTCCAGTTAGTAAGGCTCGAAACCCTAACCAGAGACGAAGCAGCCAAAAACTGAGAATTGATGGGGATTGATAAATTGCAGACAACGATTGGATGATTATTTTCATTTAATATTTCCTTGGCAAGATTTCGAATTTAAATCTAATTGAGAAATGGACAAATATCTTGAATAAAACGGACAATAATTAGAATGAGCGATTCAAAAAGTCACATTTTCTATCCCCTTCGGACCCCCTGACTTGAGACAATCTCTTGACGACTCCCCTTTTTTCTCCCAACTCCTCATCATGCCTCTTTTCCTCTTTTTTCTTTTCCTACACTCAGTCACGCTTTTTTCTCAATCTTCCGAAAGCTACTCTGTCTGTACCTGGAACATCCAGAACTGGGGGGTCACCGACCGATTTGTCAACGGACGATTTGAAAAAGAGGCCATGAAACCGGAGGAGGAGATGAAATCCATTCTCACGATTCTGAAACGAATTCACCCTGATATTCTTGGAGTTAGTGAGATCCTTCGTGACCCTCAAGATCGTTACCTAAAACTCCTCCAAGAGCGGCTTAAAAAAGTGGGCCTCGATTATCCCTATTTCGCCACCGTTCATGGCAGTGACTTACGAATCCAATGCGCCGTCTTCTCCCGTTTTCCGATTCTTGAACAATACTCTCATTCCAGCCTTCAATTCGAAGTCACCCATCAATCCAAAGAAGGCTCTCGTGAGCGTTCTCCCCAAGGACTCTTAAGAGGACTTCTCCATCTTCGCATTCAAATTACTCCTGACTACGAACTTCAACTCATGCAGGTTCACCTCAAATCAAAACGTCCCGACCCCTCCCTTCTTTCCGATTCCCCCAATGAAACAGGAGATGACTACGTCAGACGTCAAGAAGCCCTGCTCATCAAAAACACCCTGAACCGACTTCTTGTTGCCCAGCCTGAAGCAAATCTCCTGCTGATGGGAGATCTCAATGATACCCCTCGCAGTAAGGCCGTTAAAACCATTATCGGAACGAAAGGAAGCGAGATTCCCACCTACGACCTCTGGCTCCAAGACTGGCTCGGAGACTGGTGGACTCATTTCTACTTTCCCGACAAATCCTATAGCCGAATCGATTACATGATCGCTAGCGAAGGACTCATGCGCGATTGGATCAAAGAAAAGTCCTTTATCTACCGCTCCAAAGAAGGAGACCCCGAATCCTATCTCAGTACCTCAGCCAGCGACCACCGTCCTCTCGTCGCATTCTTTAGATCCTCTGATAAGCGACGGTGAAACATCATAACAAGCCCCATCGCTGGCTCGCTATAAAGAATTGATAACCCTAAAACAAAAAAACGAATTTAAAATTCATCAATCTGAATTCAAAGCGATTTGGATGAGGGTGAGAATGTTTTCATTAAGGAGATATCCTTGGTTTCGATCTTAAACCGATTGATGATAAATCTCTTTTCAAATATTCAGTGCAATGCAAAATCGTCGCATTGAAAGCTTCCTTTATCTCCCCCAGGCTTTTAAGTCATTGGGTTGCCAAGCGATTCCGCTCTCTTGCATGCTTCATCGTTTTCATCGGAACGATTTTCTTTCTCTCCGCTCAACCGACAACAACTCCCCCTAAGCCTCTCACTAAATTTGAACGAGCTCAACTTCAAATCGGACTCGAACAGCGTCACTTTTCTTGCGGCTTCATTGATGGCCGAGAGGGCAAGCGAACGACCCGTGCAATTGCCGCCTTTCAAGAAAACCAAAAACTCCCGATCACAGGAACTCTCGACTCGAATACAAAAAATCTTCTCCACCCGTTAAGTGACCCCTTTACCTATTACACCATCACAGAAAGCGATCTTCTTCAGATCACCCCCCCGCTCTCCACTTGGATCGAGAAAAGTCAGCAAAAAACTCTCGGATACCATTCCCTATGGGAACTCATTGCCGAGCGCCATCATACGGCTCAACGCTTCATCAAGGAGCTCAACCCCACGGTTAAAGAGCCTAAGCTTGGAGACCAACTTCTTGTTCCCAACCTTCAGGGATTTCTCCCCCTTCCTAAAATCGACTCAATCCGCATCTCTCTTTCGGAAACGAGTATTCAAGGAATCGATGCGACTGGACTCATCCTATGCCACTTCGCCTGCTCCATCGCTGCCGACAAACAAAAAAGACCGACTGGAATTTTAACCGTAAAAAATTTCGCCCCCAACCCTAACTATACCTTTGATCCGGAACTTTTTAAGGGAGCAGCGCTTCAGGAAAAAATCACAAAAAAACTCATTATCCCCCCTGGACCTAATAACCCTGTTGGAACCGCTTGGATTGGCCTCAGCCTCCCTGGTTATGGGATCCATGGAACTCCCATCCCAGAAGAGATCTCCGCCACCCAATCCCACGGCTGCTTCCGCCTTTGCAACTGGAACGCCGAAAAGCTTCTCAAAATGATCCGCATCGGAATGACCGTCTCCATCCAAGAATAATCCCACTTCCTGTATTAGGGATAAATCGAGGAAGGCCTAATCGCTGGATAGCTTAAATGCCTCTCAAATACAGGGGAACGTCTCCCGCGGCGACGCAACGAAATTCATTTTTCACCGCAAAGGACGCAGAGTTCCGCAAAGGTTTCAATCTAAAAAACAGTTGGAACCACCGATCATACGGATTTCCAACAGTTTAGGAAAAATTGCAATTCGGAAAAGAGTCTATTTCGGAAGAACCTTAGGAGCCGCTTCAAGCTCTTTTTCAGTCCAAGAGGCCGAACGCGCTGCCTCTTCTTTGCGAACTGCCGCAACCATCTCTGGAGTAATCGCCGAGGCATTATTTCCCCAATCCGATCGAATATAAGTGAGCACTTGAGAGATTTTTTTGTCATCCAAAACATCTTTCCAAGGGGCCATATTCCCATTGTAAGGTTTTCCGTTCACCGTAATAGGGCCAACTAAACCATGAAGCAGAATACGGATCACATGAGCCTCACTGCCTAATACAAATTCCGAACCAGCCAACGGAGGATACTGCCCCTCAACGCCGAGTCCTGTCAATTGATGACACTGTGCGCAATTCGCTTTATAAACCCGTGCCCCTAAAACCTTAGGATCTTCGACCGCCGCCGCTCCCCCTTTTACCGGTCCATAAGTCACCGTCGATTCATCATAAACCTCACCGCTGAACCCTCCGGAATAACGCATTAAATAAGCCCCTCCCCAAATAAGAAGGGCTGCAAAAACCCAATACATCCACTGAGGAAGCATCGATTCTTGATGAGAATTTTCGTTCGATTGATTTGAAGAATGATCAGACATACACCCGTTCCTCTTTAAGGTTTCACCGGCGCTTCAGGAAGCGCATACATACGATTTAAAGAGAGAAGATAAGCGACCAACGCTTTCGCATCTTCGGAAGGAACAACCTCTTTCCCCTCTTCTGTTTCAAATCCGACAGGAAGAATCAAAGAGACCTCTGCATTGGCTCCCTTAATTTCCCGTTTCTCATATAAAAAGGAATAACTCGGATGGCTTGATCCCTTGATCGATCGAGGGGCATAAAAAAGTTGGTGAAGCCCCGCTGCATCATATTTTTTCTTCGGCCCTGCATTGACATTCAAATCAGGGCGCTCGACTCCCAAATTTGCAAGATCCGGCCCTAAGCGCATTGAACCCAAATTCGGATTCGAATGATATAAATAATCGCGAGCCACCGTTTGACGAGCTCCCCATTGACGCGCAATATCCGAACCGCCGCTCTCCGAGCGAACCTGCTGCGTATGGCAACTGGCACATCCATTAGCCGCATAGACTTGAGAGCCTCGTTTCGCTAAACCACTCAACGCGGGTGGGTTCAGATCCCCACTGGTTTGATCCTCCAAAGGCATTAAGTTTCCCACCTGATTTAAAGGAACTAAAATCAACGCCGCCCAAGAGAAAACAAAGGCAAACAAGATTCCGACAAAAAGACGTCCGTAACCATTCATGAGCAACATCCTTCCTTATTCGATTCACAACAAGCAGACAACACCGTTGCTACTACGTTTTTGACGAAGATTAAATTCGCAAGAAGAACCATGATCCCTCCTGCCACTGAGAGCCAAAAGAAGGGACTTGCTAAATTCGTTGTTGCGACAAAAGCCATCGGAGCGAAGTTAATTCCCAATCCCATAAAGGTCCCAGCAAAAAATGTTCCCGTAAAAAAAGTAATCACTCCACAAAAGCCCCACCAAAATTGACACTTGGAACAGCACTTCACACAGCATGGTAGTTCTTTTCCAGTCAGCGTCGGAAGAATCGCATAGATCGATCCGAATAAAACCATCGATAAAAAGGCATATTCAAAAACCGCTGAAACTCCCATTTCAAAATAGCTGAATCGAAGCGCCGCACTTACTCCTCGTAACGACATCATGGCCTCAAGCGAAATCCAAACTAAAAGGGAAACCCCGCCGGTCGCCAAATACCAGAGAACGGGCGTCGACTTAACCTTGCACCAGTTTGACCAAAGCGGAACCATTTGATTATTGGCGATGATCGTTCCTGGAATCAAAAGCAATACCCCCGCAACAACACTTGAGCTAATCATCCATGCCGGAAGCGGTCCGCCAACCAAATGTCGAACCCCTGACCAAGCTCCTAAAAAGGCAAAAAACCAAAACGCACTTTTCGCAGAATGAACTCGATTTAACGCCAACCCCAAAATCGAAGGGACTAAATAGTAAAGAATCGATATCGCTAAAGATCCTAACACCAACACTTCAAGTCCCCCGATATACCACGCATGGACGAGTGCAGGCATCACCCCAAAAACGACTTTACAAAAAACAAAATAGTAGGCGACCCCGAAAAACCAAGGAAACCAGAAGATTGCCCCGATCAAATACCATTCTGATGGCGTCGGTACCGAACAACTCTTCTTCGCAAATCGCATTCCCATCCCTAAACCGATAAAAGCGTAAGCAGTAAAGAGAATTGCTGCGGCATATTTCGGAAAATCAAATCCGGAAAACCCACTCGCTTCCCCTGAGAAAACTCCCATTAACCCAACAAGAACTCCGATATTCCAAAGCGCAATGGCCCCGAGTAAAAAATAGTTTCCTGTTTTACAAATCATCTTCTTTGTCAAACGTCCCGTGAGCCAAATCGCCACCCCAAGGAATCCTTGCAACAACCACCCGTAAATCATCACGCTCTTCGTCGCCGCAACGGCACGTCCATAATTCAAGGCCTGATGAATGAAATCAAAAAACCATCCGACATAAGGAGTCTGAATCCCAGCTTTAAAATCAATTAATCCAGGAAATTTAAGCTGCCAAAAAGCGACTGCTCCTAAAAGACTGGAGACGACCAACCATAAGGCAGAGCAAACAAAAAGAAGACTTAACGGTCCCTGCAAAGAACGGTCTAAATTCTCATCGCCATACCCCTCTAACTGTACATCTTTTGAGCCATTCATATAAAACCTTTATTTAACAGGGATCACTCCCACTGTACGAAGAGGCTTGTCCTTCAGCGCCTCAATCTCAAGCTCCATCGATCTTGCAATCGGAATTTGATAAATCCCTTTTGCCTCATCCAAAACAGCGTAGGAATCCAAAATCGCTGCCTCTTTAGTACGCAGCTCATTTAATTTTTTTGTCCGCTCAATCGCACGCGTTTGATCGTAGGTCTTATTCTCCAAACGATAAGCACAAAGAATCGATCCAGTCACGAAAGCAAAAAAAGCAATCCCTAAGGAGATCTTTAAAAAAGAGCCGAAGCCCCCTTTCGATTCTGATGAGTCATGGGTATCTGTCATAAATTTTCCTTAATTCTTTAAGTGAATCGACTCGTCCAGACGAGGATCTTTCACAGGATAGAGGTTTGCTTTTGTCAGATTTCTCAAGAAAACCGCCGCAATAATGCAACCTATCCCCAAAAGGCAACTTCCATTGAGAAGGAAATGTTTCCAATCTGGAATCGGACTCTTTTGATAAACGGGCATGATAATCCAATAAAGATCACACATATGAATGAAAATCATCCACGAAGCCCCTGCGATGAGGCGCCATGGGGTTTTCTTTGCCGCCTGTCCGAGTAACCAAAGAAACGGAATAATAAAATGTCCCAAGAGCAATCCAATACTTAATGGAAACCATTCGGGCGTATTACGAATTTTATAAAAAATCGTCTCTTCCGGAATATTTGCATACCAGATCAACATGAATTGACTGAACGCGATGTAGGACCAGAAAATCGTGAAGGCAAACATCAACTTACCAACAATATGAAAATGCTCCTCAGTGACGAGTTGAAGGTATCCCTTTGCTTTCAAAGCATGAAGAATGATCGCCAAGAGCGCCATTGCGGAACCTGCAGAGCCTGCAAAAATATAAACTCCCCACATCGTTGAATACCAACGATAATCCATACTCATCATCCAATCGATTGCCGAGAAACTTATGCTGATCGCAAAGAGGGCGATCACGCCATAAGAAGTCTTTCTCATCACTACCGAGTGAATCGGATGACCATCGCTATCTTGTTGTAGCGATCGACGACGAAACCAAGCCCCGACTAATACAAAAGTCGTAAAGTAAAAGGCCAAGCGTACATAAAAAAAGGCGGGCCAATCAAAACCCATCGTAAAATAACCAGCCTTTGCATGATAAAGAGGATCATGGTCCGTCACCGCAGGATCTAACCAAGGCCAGAGCGAGTGAAGACGATCTCCACCGACAATTGGCAATAACGGAATAAAGAATAAGGCCAAATAAGGAAATACCCCGACAACGTTCTCCAATTGACGGCGAACCAAGGTATTCCATCCGGAATTTGTCGCATGTTGAACGATGAGCCAGAAAAAGCAACCGGCTGCCATCGTGTAAAATACCATAAAAGAAAATAACCACGAAAAATTAAAGGCCTTCGGATTCAGATGACAGCCAATTGCCGCACCAATCAATCCGATAATCCCAATGACCCAAAGGGCGGTAATCGTCCCCCCTAGGTCCTCTTTCTTTAAACTGACTCGATCTTGAACTTTTGCTTCCATGACTTTTGACCTGTTATTTTTTCAGCAATTTTCCACGTTCAGTTTCTGGAACGTCACTTAATGAAGCTTTTTGGCTTCGTTGAAGTGCCCGCATATAAGCGACAATCGCCCATCGATCCTGAGGGGTGATATTTGCCCCGTAGCCCATCATTTGCCCTTTACCCTTGGTAATCGTATTAAAGAGCTCTCCATCCGACATCGTTCGGATACGCTCATCAAGCAAGTTAGCGACTCCTGCTAATCCGTATTGAGTCACAATCCCGTTGCCCATTCCTGTCGATCCGTGACAGACCCGACAGTTAATCTCATAACGCTCTTTCCCCGCAGCCATAAACTTGGTGGAAACCGTTACGCTTTTCGGCATTCCATCTCCCCACTGATTTCCAATCGCTCCGGTCACGAAATATTCATCATCAATCGGAATGGTTGCAGGAATCGTTCCCGTAACCGGCATCCGAGAGGCTCGTCCATCCGCAAAGAACTCACTGGGCTTTTGGTATTTTACTTTAGCTTGGCGATCCATGTCATCAAAGAGCTCGATCGGTGTTCGCTCGGTCATTTGACCGCGAAAGCCGACGACACAGAGAATCGCTGTGACCACTACAAATAATCCTAAAAGGTAGTATCTCATTTTGAAATCACCGTAATTTGGGTTCCACCCAGTTCTTCCAATAGCTTCTTCGTCTCTTCTTCTGCATAAAGAGGATCGGCCGCTTCAATGATCAAAAAGAAGCTGTCATCGCTCGCCCTTTTGCAGAAAAGCTCCCAATTAAAAACCGGATGGTTCAATCGAGGTAAGATATTGCAAATCAACATTCCGAGAATTGCTCCAAAAGCCGAGAGCAAAATGGTCAGCTCAAACATCACTGGAAAAAAAGCAGGTAAGGCCCAATACGGTTTTCCATGAACGATCAATGGATAAAAAAGATCGAGCAACCAACCGCTTTGAATATCTTTAAGGAACTCAGGACGAGGAATTGATGTCAATGACTCTAAAGAAATTCCGAGTGTAAACCCCATCATTCCTCCGCAAAGAACAAAGGTCGAGACCCATGATTTCCCAGTCCCCATGGCAATTTCCATTCCGTGGATCGGATAAGGAGAATAGGTATCCCACCATTTGAATCCTTTATCCCGTACGACCTCCGCCGCATGATAAAGTTCCGTCGCCGATTTAAATTCAGCTCCCACGCCATAAACAGGTGCATTAGACATGATGACCTCCCTTAGGATCCTCTTTTCCATGGAAGTGGGGATCCGCTTCAGGAATCACCCCTTTCACTTCAGCAATCGCAATCACTGGGAGGAATCGGATAAAGACCAAAAACAACCAAGTAAATAACCCACAAGTTCCGACAAAGAGAGTGATGTCATTCAATTCAGGCTTAAACATTCCCCATGAGGAGGGAAGGAAATCGCGATGAATCGAGGTCACGATGATCACGAAACGCTCGTACCACATCCCGATATTCGGTCCCCAAACGATAATCCAAACCGCGACTACATTTTTACGGAATTTGTTCACCCAGAAAAGCTGAGGAATCAGGACGTTACAAATCATCATCCCCCAATAAGACCACCAATAAGGTCCTAACGCACGATTCCAGAATGCATATTTCTCGTACGGATTTCCACTATACCACGCAATGAAAAGTTCCATTAAATAGGCATAACCAACGATCGATCCCGTCAGCAAAATGATCTTACACATATTGTCGATATGCTTTTCCGTGATCAAATCCTCTAATCCGAAAATCGCTCGGAATGGAAGCATCACCGTCAACACCATCGCAAATCCTCCGAAGATCGCTCCTGCCACAAAGTAAGGAGGGAAAATCGTCGTATGCCAACCAGGAATGACAGAAGTCGCAAAGTCAAAGGAAACGATCGAGTGAACCGAAAGCACCAACGGAGTGCTTAAACCGGCGAGACAAAGATAAGCCATTTCATAATGCTTCCACTGACGATTGGAGGAGCGCCAGCCGAAGGAGAGAATATGATAAAGCTTCTTTTTCCAAACCTTGACTTCACGATCCCGTAAGGTTGCGAAATCAGGAATCAAACCAGTGTACCAGAAAAGAACTGAAACCGTGAAGTAGGTCGAGACCGCAAAAACGTCCCAGAGCAACGGACTTCGGAAGTTCGGCCAAATCGCATTCGCTTGAGGAACGGGAGCTAAAAACCAGGCAAACCAGACCCGTCCAACGTGAAAGGCCGGAAAGATACCAGCACAGACCACCGCAAAAAGAGTCATCGCTTCAGCGGCACGATTAATGGAGGTACGCCATTTTTGACGAGTTAAAAAGAGAATCGCAGAAATCAACGTTCCAGCGTGTCCAATACCGATCCAAAAAACGAAGTTCGTAATATCCCAAGCCCAACCGACGGGATGATTTAACCCCCAAGTTCCAATTCCAGTGGAGACAAGATAAATCAAACTAATCGGAACGAGGAGTGAAATAGCTCCCGTGATGAAAAAAGCGATCCACCACCAACGAGGAGTATCCCCCTCGATGATTGAACAAATTTTTTCGGTGATCCAATGAAAGCCACGACCATTCCCTACGAGAGGAGGACGTTCGACCTGCTTCGCCGCGGCGATGTAGTCGGGGCTATTCGCGTTCACTGATGTCGTGCCATGCGCCATAATTGTTTACCCTTGTGCTTTAGTGGTGTCCGGACTCACTTTTATGAGCTCCGTGTTCCTCGCCATGGCCATCTCCATGTCCGCCGAGGTGACTTTGTTTATCCCAATCACTCTTGAGCCCAACTTTTTCATAGTCATCGGGGAGTAACGGATTTGGATTTCGAACGCGTGCCAAGTAAGTCACACGAGGCCGAGTTCCAAGATAGGAAAGAACGCCGTAATTTTGCTCCAATGCACGAAGCTTGGTCACGGCACTTTCTGGATTTGCAATATCTCCGAAAACAATCGCCTCTGCAGGACAAGCTTGTTGACAGGCCGATTTAAAGGAGTCGGTTGCCACTTTCTGCTTTTCCGTATTTTTCGAAAGTCGGAGAGCATTGATCTTCGCCTCTTCAACGCGTTGGATACAAAAAGTACACTTCTCCATGACACCGCGCATACGAACCGTGACATTCGGATTCTTTTGCATCTCCGCCACCTTGTCATCATTTTGCTCGCCGAACGGTCCAAAGTAAAGATTGCCGACCTCAAATCCAAGCAACTTATGTGACTTGTTGACTTTACGTTTATTGTAATCGAAAAAATTAAAACGACGGACTTTATAAGGACAGTTATTGGCGCAATATCGAGTTCCGATACAACGGTTATAAGCCATCACATTTAATCCATCCTCACTGTGAACGGTTGCATTCACTGGACAAACCGTTTCGCACGGCGCATTTTCGCAATGCTGACAGAGCATCGGTTGAACCGCCATCTGTGGATCGGTAGGGGATTCAGAGTAGTAACGATCGATTCGCATCCAATGCATCGACCGACCGCGTCCGACTTGACTCTTTCCGACGATCGGAATGTTGTTCTCACTTTGACAAGCAACGACGCAAGCGTTACAGCCGACGCAGGTTGTTAGATCAATGACCATTCCCCATTGATGAGGATCGGTGAGCTGCGGACGATGTCCCGTACCCATTTGAGTCTCATAGAGAGAGGCCATATCTGCAGGTTGGTGACCATCGATGCCCATGATCTTCACGATGCCAGCGTTCTTATTAAACTCTTCCAAGGTCAACTCACGAACAATCGCACGCCCTTCCATGCTGAAATGGTGTTGGGTTTGCGCGAGTCTAAAATCTTTGTTCGCACGACTGATTTTAACGTTCTGAGCGACAAATAAATTTGTGGAGGTTCGAATCGCAAAGGCATTTGACCCGACTTTGTTTCCGACATAACCGTTAAAGGATCTTCCGTATCCGAGCGCAATCGCAATCGAATCATCGGCTTGACCAGGCATCACATAAACCGGAATCTCGATCGAGCGTCCCTCAACCTCAATGATCACGACATCGGCATCATCGCCATCAAGTTCCAAAGTCGGATTCTCTTCGCGACGTTTGACCTCGGCGGGGTCTAAAGCAATTGTGATCGGTTTGATCTCTGCAATTCTTAATCCCAGTTTGCGAGCGGTGGTATAGCTGACGTAAGCAGCGTTATCCCAAGTCAACTTCGATTGAACATCGGGCAACTCTTGGAGCCATCCGTTGTTCGCATAGCGACCGTCATCAATTTTAGGACAAGCAAAGAATGTGACTTCAAGCCCTTCTTGATAGCTTGGGAAATTTTGCTTCACCGACTCGACGACGGCTGCGGAGCGATAAGCGACCGCAACATTTGCAAAAGCAGAACCGGCCCAGAAACCGTCATGAAGGAGCTTATTCCAGTTGTTTGCTTTCGTGACTTCGACAAAGGTTTTTTGAACCACCGTCAACTCGGGAGGGATCGGAAGATTGCTCGCCTGACCAGGGACCGTCGGAGTTGCGACTTTCGCAGGGGCAACGACCGGGAGGGGCATGAGACACTCTTTTTCACCCAAAAGCGCGGCAAAAATTTGAAGCTCTGAAACCGCACCGAAAAGCGGGAGAATCATCGGCTGGAGGGCAAGGTAGGTTCCATCAACCGCACGAGCATCTCCCCAAGTTTCAAGGAAATGAGCGAGAGGGATCGTCCAATCCGATTTAACGGAAGTCGTCTCATCTTCATAAGAACCGACACGAACCACTTGCTCAACTGATTTTTGTAAATCAGCCCAGGCAATATCCGCCGGGGTATTGTAAACCGGGTTTCCACCAATAATGAAAAGCGTTTTGACCGATCCAGCTTTGACTGCCGTGACGAGCTCAGAAAAAGGAGCGGCTGGAATTTGAACAGGAGCCGTGACTCGAATCACTTCGTTGCGATAAGCCCCTAAAGCTTGATTGATTGCAATCGCCAGCAAATGAACGGCAACCGGTTGTTGACTTCCGACAACGACCATTCCCTTCCCGTACTTAATTAAATCAATCGCAGTTTCACGCGCCCAACGGAGTTGAACCTCTGTGAAGGTGACTGATCCAGAAACGTTATTTGCAAGCGTCGTGAGATCAGCTCCAGCTCCGTTAGCGGACATCTCTTTCGCCACTAAAGCGAGGAAAGCTGGCTGTTGTGATGCTTTGAGACGGAGCCGATGGTCGGCCATTCCTCCGGTGCTGGTGATTCGGCTTTCAGCGACATAAAGACGATTCATGGTGTCGCCCGATTTACGGACACGACGACGGGAGGCAAATCCTTTAATCGCCCCAATTCCCCCTTCATCGGTTGCACAAAAATCGCAGTCGAGAGAAAGGATGACATCGGCTTTATCAAACTGAGGAAGCAGTTGAAGACGTTGACCAAAGGCAATCTCCGTCGCTTTCAGCTCTGAATCGGTCGAAATCGCTTCGTAGGCTGAGATAAGCGCCTTAGGGAATTTGGATTTAAATTCGGCACGGAGACGTTGGAGCGTTGGCGAAGTCGATGATTCCGTGAGGAAAGCGAGTCCTTCTCCTTGAGTTGCTGCGTAGTTTTTCGAAACCTCTTCAATAAAAGCAGCAAAAGCAGCGAGATCAACTTTCTTGGTCCCTTTTTTAAAGGAACGAGTGCGGTCTGGGTCATAAAGATCAAGAATCGCTGCTTGAACATGGGAATCCGAGAGACCGTTGTTTAGTAACGGATTTCCATCTAGCTTTGTCGGGCGACCTTCATAAGTCGTGGCATGTAAAGAAACGGCACCGCGACGGCGAGGCATTGCGGTTGAGTAAAGCGTTGTTTTTCCAGGAACCATCCATTCTGGAGAGTTGGTGAAAGGGACAATGTAACCTTCGGGACGACGGCAGCCGGTCATTCCGAGTCCGGCAAGGGCGAGCGATCCTCCCATGAGACGGAGAAAACTACGGCGGCTGACGGCATCGAGCTCGAGTTCATCGGCCCCTGCGGGAAATTCGCGTTGGAGCCATTTGCTAAACGCAGGCGTTCCGGCGAGCTCATCTAAGCTGCGCCAGTATTGCTTGCCGTTCTGTGTGTTTTCTGGATGTTGCCACTTGCGTTTCATGATCAGGAACCTCTTTAAATTGATTTAGCGGTGACAGGCTTGACAGTTTTGAGGAGGATTGACATCCCACTTTTTGACAAGTTCACGGCCTTGTGCAACTTGGGCTTTGGTACTGCCGTCTCCGGCTTTCCAATCTAAATTAAAGACCTCTTCTTGTGGTCGAATATGAAATTCAGGATTCCGATGACACTCTAAACACCAACCCATACTGTGTGGCTTATCATGCCAAACAACCTCCATCTCATTGACCTTCCCGTGACAGCTTGCGCAGCTAATTCCACGATTTAAGTGAGCGGAGTGATTGAAATAGACATAATCAGGTGCTTGATGGATTTTGATCCATTTCATCGGCTTTCCGGTCTCCCAGCTTTCACGAAGTGGGGCGAGTTTAGGACTGTTTGATTTCACCTGACGGTGACAATTCATACAGGTTTGAGTCGTCGGAACATTAGAATGAGAGCTTACGGTTCCAAAGCTATGACAATAACGACAATCCAATCCGAGTTGTCCGGCGTGAAGAGAGTGATCAAAAGCCACCGGTTGAGTAGGCTTATAACCGACTCGGGTGTACTTTGGAGTGAAATAGTAAGTAATCCCTAAAATAATGACGATCACCGTGATGACCTTACAGAGGATAATTTTGATTGGAACAATATTTGATTCTTTAGGAAATAGATTAGCCATGGAGCAACCCCTTGATGAAAGCTTTTCCGATGAAGGAATACGAAATTTGATATTGCGAATAACTCATGAGCCCCTTTTGTTTAAGCAACCCAATCGATTATGGCAACCTTTTTTCCACAAAAATGCGCTAAAAAATAGCAAAATAACACTTGCCAATAATATTGTCAAATGAGAGCAATATTTATGAATTTTGACTTTTGACTTAAGGAGCCAGCAACTTCGAAACCTCTTTAAATGCTTGCAGTGACGCTTACTTGAGATCTTCCATAGGCCCCGATTATGCACGTATCCACGGCCCCCCCAATCCACAGCTGCCGATTTTTAAAATGCTAAAATATTTAAAAGCAGTGTTTAATTATGATGGTATGTCATCGACTAAAATTGGATGCAATTTTAATTCGTTTTCCAAAATCTGTCTCTCTATTAATGTGACATTATTAAGTTTTGCGTGGTGCATTGCATTTTCGTTAAAATAGTTATTTGTCACACAGAAAAGCTCAAAGGTTACTCCACTATGCACTCGTTCGTAATGCGATTTTCCGGTATATACTTCCTTTATCGCATCCCATGTTTCACGATTATTTATCTTCTTTGAGGTTTTGCATTGAATAAGAGCGCCCCTATTTCCATTAATAGCGACGACATCAACGCCATAGTCACCATGCTGCGGTGTCAAATATGAAACGTAACCTTTTGCTCTCCACAATGCAGCAATCAATCCTTCGAAATATAATGGTTTTACTCGTGGAAGTGATGCGGGATTAAAATATTCATTTTCATTATTTACAATCCCTCTTGGTGCGATTCCTTTTATAATAAATCCTCCAAGATCAACATCGCCACAACCATTTAACATGTCCTTAGATAATTCCCGCTTAAATTGCAGTAAAGCATCTAGCTTTTGCTCAAAAGTCGTGAAGTCGGCTGTCATCACGGGAGTGTAAACATAAACGTCTTGCTTTTGCCCAATTCGATAAGCTCTATCTGTGGCTTGATCTTCTTTGGCTGGATTCCAATGCCTCGTATAATGAATGACGTGATTTGCTTCCTGAATGTTCACTCCAAACCCTACTGCTATAGGACTTAGAACTATAACGCCAAATCCTGGCCTTTGTTGGAAAACATCAATCCGTTTTTTTCTACTGTCATCTGAGCTTGTCGATGTTTCAGTATCGCCGTTTATAATGTCCGGCGAAAATCCAAATTTTTCGTGAATATAGTGTCTTAACACTATTTGAATTGAACGAAATTCACAAAAAACTATGGCCTTTTGACTCTTTTTCTTAACTGAATCCAATGTTTCAAGAAGCCATCCCATTTTTGGCGTCTGCTTGCAGTAATCCTTAATACTTAAGGTTAAGTTTATTTCCGTGCCTATCGGCCTTGGATCAATGCTTACGGCTCGAAGATACTGAATCAATTTCAATTTGCTATCATACTGGGTAACAAAACCAGCTTCATCTCTTCTATCGTATGACTTTATCGCCTTCACATAAAGATCTATTTGATATTTCGACATGGGTATGTTTTTGCATTTTTTATCAAATATTTTTATTGGCAAATCCTTGCAAACATCATGCTTCATTCTTCTGATAATTTGGGGTTCAATTTTAGATCTGAGCTCATTTACTCTTTTAATTTTTTCTTGGTCTTTTGATAACTCAGCCTCAATTGGTCGTCTGTAGGTATTTGCAAATTCTTTTAACGTTCCTAAATATCCAGACTGGATGAAATCAAACAGACACCATAAATCGGCCAAGCTGTTTTCAACTGGCGTGCCAGTACAGGCAATTTTGAACGTCACATTTTGTTTTAGCGCGGCCCTTGTAACAAGAGCATTGGGATTTTTAATTTTTTGGGCCTCGTCGCAAACCATCACTGACCACTTCTCAGCCGCAAATGAGAACTCCAAGTCCCTTAACGTTTCATAAGTGGTGAGGACTATTTTCGCACTTCCTATCCAGTTATCTTTCAAAAACTTTATTAGCCCCATCTGCACCAATTGATCGTCAATACTACTTTTGTGAACCCTTAACTTGGATAAGTTTTGTCCATACGCTGTTAAATATGGCAAAGATCCTTTAATAAAAAATTTCTCAATCTCATCCTGCCAGTTTTCTAACAGTGATACAGGTGCTACGATTAAAGCAGGCGACGCATCTTTATTGAGTTCAAAGACGCTAGAAATAAAAGTCAGCGTTTGGAGTGTTTTTCCAAGACCCATGTCATCTGCCAATATGACGCCTCGCGCGTGTTGCGGCCCAAGTTGATAGAGGTGCTGCATTTGAGCTACTCCCGCAAGCTGGTGATCCAGTAGCTTACACTCAGGCCGCAGTGAGGTAGGCAGCACTAATTTCTTCTTATCTGCAGTAAGAAGCTCTTTTCGTTTCTCTAAATATTCTAATTCATTTACGTTTTGCCCAATAACAAGCGTAGGAATAATGGGTTTTGGTGGTGGCGGTGGGGTTGGAACCGGCGCTGTCCCCTTTGTTTTAACCAATAGTGTTTGGGCTTTGCTAATAGATATTACTTCGCCCCATGACGTTGTAACCGTCTCGTCCCCGTTCGCTATTGCCTTATCAATTGCATTCTTAAGATCGTCAGTGTTTATTTCAGTGCTTGTATTAACGGCACCGTTAGAGGTTGACTCATAAATGTCTATACTTATTTTTACACTCTCTGGCTTTGGTATATGCGGCGAAGAAATTATAGGCTGCTCTCCAATATGTATTATTCTAGCGCCGTATTTTGTTAAATTAAAAACCGATTCCTTCGTAATATTCTTTCCATTTTGTCTTAACTTCTGCGCTTCTTTAATTGTTTCTAGTTCATTGCGCGTATCACCCAAAATCTCAAACTCGAAATCTTCCCAAGCGATCAGTTGCATTCCATCGGCCAGATTCTTTTCAGCTCTTTGAATAAACCTGCTTAAAAGCTCGTCACTAGCAAACTCGTAACGCTCTTCTTCTCCGACCACCCCTCCCCTCAAAACCCTCAAGCCGATTTTTAGCGTGCTTGAATTTTCTTCGTGTCCAACAAAGGCAAAAAAACGATCCGATTGCATCCCTGCTGCTGCTCGTGCCTGTTCGAACTCTTCAATATCGATAGTATTGATTGCATCCTCACCAAGAGCGGCAAATGGATTTATGACAAATGCCTCGGCGCGTTGACTGGCTGCTCTACGCCCTGGCATCTGCTTTATCTGTTTAAGAACGGATTTTACCTCTGGCTTTAAGAGAATTTGAACAACTCCCTCTTTAGTTGGTAAAACATATTCGTCGAGTACGCTGTTTTGTTTATCAAACGCATCAAGCCAATTCTCAGGACATTCGTTAAAGCTCGGAATGACTTCAATCACTTTGGTGCCTAAAGCATCTCCGCGTCTTAGATCAATCTTTAGCTTATCTGGAGTAATAACGATGCACTTATAAAGAAAGCCTGTCATTTCAGCTTTTGCTGCAAGCGCCATCTGCCGGATTTGACTCCAGTTCTGCCGATTTAATTCGTGCGTCCTCTGTTCTTCTGGTCTTTTCCAAAATTCAAGTATTTTACTTCTTAGCTTCCAACTTTCTTCAGGAAGTAACCACCACTCACCTTTTTTGAATGCCGCCCCCGTCGGTTGGAGTATTCCTAGTGTTGAGCCGTTAATCTCTCGCCAATCAGAAATGGATATGCCAAAATCTTTGTCTGTTAATGTGCCTAGGCTTTCTATAGTCGGCGCAATATCTCTAACACTCGGAATTCCAAGCGCTCCAGGATTCACATCATCATGCTGTAAAATCGTATAGACGCTTTGCCAAGAAGCTTTGTAACCACTGCCTGAGTTTTCCACTAAACCTTCATCCCTTAAAATTTCCAGCATGGGGTTGGGTTTGGATTCACATTTCACGGCCTTATCCGATTGAAATGTGCTCCATGAAACGCCTCCTTCTTCGAAATTTAGAAAATAGGCAGCAGACTCTGGTTTGGTTTTAAAAATGCTCATACAGGCAAATAAAATTCTTCTCGTTTAGCTGACCAGCGGAATCCCAATCGCTCCAACTCATGCTTAACTTGTTGTGGGATATTCGTTTCATTGCCACTTACCCATAGCGATCCACCTTTGTGGCGTAGGTCATTTATTGTCAGGGCATGGCTTTTAAACAAATCTTTTAATGGGTTTTTGATATGCGGTGGCAGCTGCACATCTTTTAGTACATTGCAGTCAAATCCGCCCTCTTCATCTAACTGTTTATTTTCGATTTTAATAGTAATCTCATCGTTAAAATCTTCCTTTGAAAATCCTTGCACCATAGAACTCCATTGGAATCCAAGTTCTTCAATTTGTCGTTTTTGTTCATGAGTCAATAGGCTTTTGGGATAAAACCAAACTCCATTCGCACTATTCAATTTTCTCTTGATCCGTCCACCAGTTCCACTAACTAATTCCTCTAGTTTGAGGCGAAATTCTTTTCTTAACGGTAGTGATGCGATAAGTTGTTCATCTGCAACATTAATTTCAGCCTTTTTATTCGCAGGTAAACGCAATCCCGGATTATCTTCAACTGGAGGGCGCGGGATAGGTCGATGTATCGGTGGATTCGCAGCTCTTGGGGTGTGCGCCTTAATTCTAATGCCAAGGCTTTTAAGATAATCTTTAAACGTTTCTTCCCATGTTTCGCTTATTTTATCTCGGTGCCTTAATTTATTAACGTATGCTGCAGAGCTATCATTTTTTAATTGGCTACTGTCACCTATTACCTGGCCTTGCAATTTAAATGGTAAATATGCTCCTCTTTCATAGATATAGCACGCGTTTCCATGCTCGCCAAATTCGACGATCACATGCTTTTGGAAAATCATAATGAAAGCATTATTAGTATTCGACACGCCCTCCAGAGTCAATGTTCTCCCTACCATTTTCCGCTTCATGTCTTGCATGCTACGCGAGTTGTCTTTTTGTGCGTTTGTTCCCAGCGCAAAATACATATCTTCAATTTCAGCGTGATACTCACGCCACATATTGACGCGTCTACTGTTGTTTGACCCGTCTGCCGATAAATACTCGAAGAATGCTCCTATGAGATGTTTTTTAAGCCATCCAACGACCATTTCTCTTGTTGTATCTTCAACCAGTCCCCATTGCGCTTTATTGGCCTCAATCCAAGGATTTTTCCAGAGCCCGACAGCTTTATCTCGTAAATCGGTATGGATTGAAGGATCAGAACATTGTGCGTATCTGTCTAATATACAGGCTAAATTAGTGTTTTGTGATGCTAAGTTTTGCTCAATTAACCCAAGTAAATACGTTATCTTTGATTTAAAACCATGATCATCAATGGCCGCTATGGCTTTAACCTTTTCATTAATGTAATCCTTTTGAAGCCATGTTGTTTCGCGTATTTGGACTTTATCACATACGTCCATGAATGGATCTGATCCTTCGACAGCAAAAATTTCGCTATACTTCTTAGTTGGCCGCTTTCCTAATAGATTGCTATTGCGATTAAGCTCTGTAACCCACTGTGGATTAATCCCCTCCTTATTGATCAAAGATAGTTTTGATTCTAAAAATTGCCTGAGTTGTTCTCTCCCATTCTCTTTACTTTCATGGCCGTGCTCTAGCGAAAAATGAAAATAGGAATCCAAAAGCCCTCGGTAATAGCGTTGGAATCGTTGTGGTCTGTCTGTGAATTTTTCAACGTAGGAAAGTAAAGTTGTTAGCTTGTCCTGATTTGTAATGAGCTTGATTTTTTTTCCGTGTTGGACAATTGAGCTGCAGATTCCGTAACAGAGATATTTAGCCTGTCTTGGTGTCTCAATTTGCCCACAGGCCATGTACATGTGAAGCGCCTCTTCGATGGGCTGTTTACTAATTTGAACTGGTCTATCGTTTATCGCACTAAGTATCTCAATAGTTTTGGACATGGGCCGCAAATCAACAAAAGCACGACTACCAATTGATCTTTTGCCTATGGTATGAAGTGCTGTTTGAAGCTCATCGGCAGCGGTTGTCATAATTACTACTGTTTTGCAGCTTCCATTTTCTTCTTTTCTTCCAAACTGTAACACTCAATTCTGATTTCTATGCGACGACTTTCTTCATATGACTTCTTTGCTGAATTTGAAGAAAAGCCTCCCACCAAAAACTTCTCTTTTATTTGCTGAATTTGCTCGGTTGTAAAAGTAACAGCTCCGGGGCTTGGTGGAGCCAGCACAATCGTAATAACACGCTGGCTTCTTTGAAGGCTAAGGTTGAGATTCATTAAATACTCACCTCGCTCATCGGTAAATCCCTCCACAACAAATCGCTTAAGCCACTTTGTCCCTTTAATTCCGTTGGCTATTTGGAGCAGTCCGGGAATAAACGCTCTCAGATATTCGCCTTGCTGTGCGGTTAGGGAACTACTGCCAGTATCAAACCTTGCTTTGTCGCCGAAGTCTATTACCCCACGTTTTTTGTCGATCGTTATTCCAGGGAAATCTTTTGTGGATTGCTCAATTTCATTCATGACTGATTCGATGTCATTCTCCATTTCGAGCTTTTCACGTTCTGCATCTGTCACGGTTTTTGTGACAGAAAGCAGTGCAACACTCATGACAAGTAAAAATAAGACCATCAGTGCTGTCATCAGGTCAGAAAAAGAAATCCAGAATGGCTTTTCTCCTTCATCCTTATGTTTCTTCCCTAACGAAATTCGTGTGCCTATCATGACTTTTTATCGCTAAGTTCGTCGATTGTATCAGACAGATTTTGGATGCTGCCACTCAACAAGTTAACGGCATTATTAAGAGACTGATGAAAACTAGTATTTGCCTCATCCACGGCCTTTGTCATTCCTTCTGTAAATTCGCCATGTGCTGTTTCAATAACTTGATTGACCCGTTGGAGATATTGATCTGCGTTATTCTGAGCATCGACTAACGATTTACTAGCCCTTTCAATTGTCGCGACTATATCAGATGTTGCGCCAGTCTCTCGTTTTGCTGTTTCAACGACCTGATTCATTTGGTTAACGAGTTGTACCATTTTTTCTGTCGTATCTTTATAGGATCCGCTTACGCCGTTTAATGCTTGTGAGACAGTTGCAATGTCGCCAGATGTCTTTGAAAGGTCATTTGTTAGTTGTGTTGCTTTTTGAAGTGTGATTAATACGCTCTGACCAGCATCGTTAAATTGTCGCAGTGTATTTGAAAGTGTATCTGCGCCGCTATTCATCTTTCCAAAGGCATCAACGCTTGTCTGTTTTAATGTTTGTACTGCTGAATTCATTTCCGCAACTGCCTTGCCCACTTCATCCACCACTGCACTGACTTGGCCTCCCATGCCCTCGACGGCAATTTTGGCTGTGTCTGCAATGGCTTGGTTCTTTTCTCTACCTGCTTCAGCGCTTCCCTTTACCTGAATTGTGATTTGTTCGGTGAATTCCTTCATTGTCGCTGTGAGAACATCAAGAGATACTTGAAGTTTTTGTTGGGAACTCTGCGCCGACTCATCCGAAATTTTCTTTAACTCGTCGAGGAATACTTTCATTCTGGCATCCATGTCAGACTGTCTTTGCTCGGCATCCTGCATCGCCTTTGCAAGTTTGTTAGACATTACCTCTGCTCCGCTGGCCCCCGCATTTTTAATATCACCAGCCGCTTTTTGAATGTTGGATACTGCATCCCTTAAAGAATCTGCTGTTTGACGCTGCAGCTCATTAATTCCATTAATTTGCCCGCTAAATAAGCTTTCTGTTTTTGCCAAAAAAGCAGCCATTGCATCTTGCATCATGCCGGCCACCGCATTGCCGTTCCCTTGCTGAATTTTTCCTAAAGCTGAGCTTACATTAGCACCTATGTGTTCTGTAGATTGCTGAGTTGCTGCAATCTGCCTGTTGGTTAATTCAGTAAGAATATCTTTTAAGTCTTTAACAAGTGTGTTTTTTAACACGGACATCTGCCCAGCTGATTCCTCAGTCGCTTTAACCAATCGAGCTAAATATTCTTCACCGGCACCAGCATTATAAAGTCCGTCAATTAACTGCACCAGTACCTCGACATATTTATTGAGCAGGTTAATGCATATCTTTTCGATGATCGTGATTACCATTGCTAATGAGATTGCAATGCAGGAAATTAAAAATGCTTCAGTAACGCCGCCTAACAATCCTTGAAGCGAATGACGAACCATATTTGAGTCGTCGGAGATTTTAAAATCGTGAAGTCCTTTTAGAATTCCAAGGAATGTTCCAATGATTCCTATCCCTGTGAATATACCTGGTAAGTGCTTAAAAAAATCAACATTAAGCGTCGTGTCCACAATTACGTCAGTTTTAAAGTAAACTTCTGCTGGAACCGTTGCGCGAATTCGTACTACTGCAAATTCCCCTGTTTCAGGATTACGCGACTTTTGCTCATGGAGTGTGTCTTTATATTCGGCCCATAAGTGAGATAGTGTATCGCATTCCGCGAAGAGGGATTCAAGATTAGGATCTGGATCTTTTTTGAGTTGTTTGAGCCCTTTAATCGCCCTTTTTAACGAACTCTTGGTTTTCACGAACGGAATTGCGAAAAAGAGCAAAAATGCACCGGCTAATATTATTAGTATGATCGCAATTATCTGTCCGCTTGTTTCCATATACTTCACCGTAGCAGAAAATCGTGCACATCAATATTCATTTTTTCTTTAACTTTCGGCTTAAGAATGGCGGATTTTTGCCACTCTCAAGATAAAATTTTGGATTTGATTTATGCGGCTTTTAGGAATGAAGAACGCACGGGGTCAGCGTATTTATGGAACAATAACTTGCAGGGGAAGATATCTGGAGTATCTGCGAGAAATGGAGGCATTGAGGAACGCAGTGCGCAGGAAGTGACGGATTCTGAGGGGCGGGCATCGGATCGAATGGTACGAAGCCAAGAGCCGAAATTTTTCCAAACGAGTTGTGTATGACAAAGGGAAAGGTATTGGCCCGAGTGTCATGATAATATTTGTCCCAAAATGAAATTAACGAGTAGAGGTCACCTCCCTTAACCATAATGCGAGCCCATACTTTAACGACTTCCCTTCGTCTTGGACTCCCTTTTATTCTTATGGAGAGATCAACGTAATCTGAGGAAAATAGGTTTGATATCGACTTTTATCACGACTGATGAGGGGGATAGAGGCAATTTGAGCATGGGCTCCTATGAAAAAATCAGGAAGTCCAGTCGATCTTGTTCCTCCGCGACGACGATAATCAAGATGGACTTTTGAGGCGAGGAATAGGGCTTTTCGTGGAATTTCGATCATTTCTATTTCCAGCGACTTGAGAAGAGATTCGACTTCCTCGGTACTTGTCGCATTTGTCGATAACTCAGAGAAAATAATCGAATTGATGATAAGCCCTCCCGAGCTATAACGCTCAATGCTAGAAAGAGACCAATCAAGCCATATGGGATCTTGATTCACAAGATCCAAAATCACATTGCTATCGATGAGAATAGACATCGATTATTCTCCCCGGGTGATTTTCATTAACTCATCAGTGGAAAGACGTCCCTTCCAAATGCCGATTAACGAATCAAACCTTCCTTTTGCTGTTCCCTGTGCCTCTTGAAAGTGGGGGTGCTCTTTTTGAAATACCCCCCGCCAAAGAATTTCTCTCGCTTCTGCCTCCATCGATCGTCCGTGGATTGCCGCTTGAAGACGAAGTTTTTGTTTTACGGCTTCATCTAAATTACGAATCGTAAGGGTCGTGCTCATCCAATAACGCTAGCATTGCTAGCATTGATAGCAATGCTAAATCAAGATCTTTTAGACTGAATAGACTTTTGCGGGATCGAATTGTTTTTCATCTCCCAGGAACTCCAGCTCCTCTTCTGTTCCTGGTTTGAGGCGACGGTAAAAACAACTTGGAAAACCGGTATGACAAGCGGCTCCGAGTTGATTGACCTTCAGGACAATGCAATCTTGATCGCAGTCAACCAGGAGTTCCACGACCTCTTGAAAATGTCCCGAGGACTCTCCCTTGACCCATATTTTCTTTCGGGAACGAGTAAAGTAAGTCGCGCGCTTTGTTGAAATCGTGAGGCGTAAAGCCTCCTCATTCATGTAGCCGACCATGAGAACCCGTTGGGTTGCGGCATCAATCGTGACACAAGGCAAAAGCCCGTTCACATCAAATTTTGGCATTAATTTTAACCCACTTTCAACCTGAGAATCTGCACCCATGACTCTCTTTTATCCGATCGCTCTTCCGAATGCCAGAATGAAAAAATGTTAAATGTGGTGGTAACCTTTATCATGGCCCATCGGAATTCGTTTATGCTCGAGGTTATGCTCGGCACGAATATAGCGAACGGTCTTACTCTTGGCGCGCATCAAAATCGATTGTGTGGTTGCTGTACGTCCAATAAACTTCACTCCAGGCAATAAGGGACTGTCGCTAATTCCGGTCGCACAGAAGATGGCGCTCTCACTGAGAACTAAATCATCAACATGGTAAATCTTGGAAATATCTTCGTGAAGCATTCCCGCGCATTGCTCCTGTTTTTCGGCCTCCGTCTTAAACCACATGCGAGACTGAATATTTCCCCCTAAACATTTTAATCCAATCGCCGTTAAAATCGCTTCGGGAGTTCCGCCAATCCCCCAGTAGAGATCAACCCCAGAATCAGGCAGTGAAGGAGCCACAGCCGCCGTGATATCTCCATCGGAAACCATACGTAAAGAGGCACCGACGGCGCGCACTTGATCGATAATGTGTTGATTGCGGGGACGATCTAAAGTGACAATGACCAACTCGGAGACCCGTTTTCCTAACGCTGCAGCAACCAGGGGAAGAGTATCTTCAACTGAATTATCGAGCTTAATATGCTTCATTCCCAACTTCTGCATATAGGCGATGACCTTCGGCCCATAAGAAAGTTTTTCGCAATAAAATCCCGGAAGATTTCGAATCCCTGGCTTTCCTGCATCAACAAGTGTTGCCCCCATGACGGAAATCGAGTTCGGCAATCCTTTCGCAATATTGGAGGTTCCATCAATCGGATCTAGTGCGATTTCAAAACGAGGAGAGCCCTCTTTCCAGGTTCCCAATTTATCCCCTAAAAAAATTCCGGGGGCTTTATCTTTAATTCCCTCACCAATCATACATTCACCGGCAATATCAACCATCCCCATAACGCCGCGGATCGCATCGCAAGCCGCTTCATCGGCAGCCTCTTTATTACCACGACCTAACCAATGAAGTGAGGCCACAAGGGCCGCATTTTCGGTGGCTCGTACAAATTCAAACTCAATCGTTCGTTCAATATCGCGTGTCATAAGTAACTACTTATAAAAATCTTATGAAGGTGATGCAAGTTTATTAGTTTCTATTTAACGATCGTTTATATGCAAAGTGAATCGATTTATATGACAAACCGTTGAGATCAAGGGAGATCGATAGAGAGGCGTTTTTAGAAATAAATTCGATCCCACCCATTATACCACAACCAAGCGAGTCTTGGTTCTGGCTAGACCGGGTGATGATTATCCTAAATGCAATTTCTTTTCGAGGGCTCGGTACTTGAGATCATCTTCAAGTCGATAGGTCAGCATCGAGACCACAATCCCGACGACAAAAGAAAGTGGAACGCTGACAAGAGCCGGATTTTTCCAGGGAAAAAGAGCTTCCGAATGCTTCAAAATATCGATGTGTACCGTCGGTGAAAACCAGATTAAAAGCAAGGAGGACAGAGTTCCCACGATCATACTCGCGACCGCTCCTGCGGTGGTAAATCGACGCATAAAAATTGCCATTA
>CAMAQI010000002.1 GCA_945860255.1 Methylacidiphilum caldifontis | reverse complement strand
GATCTATTTCTTCGTGTTCACATGGACACTCAAGTTATTGACAAAGAATGTAATAAAGACTGACGCAAAGGCGATCGAAGAGAGAATTTGAAAGACGATCAATTTTTGTCCCGTCCCGCCATTGGGAATATAATCGCCATAACCGACAGTAGCCGAAGTAACACAACTGAAATAAAGCAGACTCCATGAATCGGATAAAGGGATCGAGACAGTGCTCGTTCCTGAAATCGATTGGGTATATCCATAGAAAATTGCAAACGAAACAAGAAGCTCACAAAAGTTCACTCCCAAAAGGAGTAGTGACCGGGTCGGAGAGCCGGTCGATTGATAAAATCGCCGCAAGAAAACTAATCCACACAAATACAAATAAAGATCGCAAAGTAAGTAGATCGTCAGAAGAAAATAAACAAAACATTGGTAATTTCCGGAAAATAAAATTCCGCAAAGAAGCATAAGCTTTGTAATCGCATAACACTCCACAGCAATTTTCCTCGCCAAAAATCCGAAGCTTCCTGATATCGCTCGCACCGCCATCGCAGGCATCAGCATTAATCCCACACAGAGGAAAAGTAAGAAAAAATGTTCAACACCGTAAATCGTCTCCGCCTGCTTTCTTCGATAATATAGATCCATCCATATCTGAAACTGCGCACGATAGGGATTTCGCGGCGGCTTCATTTGTTGAAAAGGATTGGGAGAATAATCGTCCATCTCCCGTTGATATTAAGTCTCCCTCCCTTACCTCGACAAGATTGAAAACGAAAGCTCCTTAACCGCAGCGATACAGCTAAAGACAAGAAGCTATTTACTTACATGGATTTAAAACCGATCCAATGGATAAAGTCCAAAGTCATTTTCTGTGGTTTTAAGAATAAATATCTTCCTACGTAGAGAATTTTGATCCCCATAGTCGCTCTTTTTGTATTTCGCTGCCTCGCTGCGCCGCTGCGGGAGAAACCTGTATTTTTGGCAGTTAATTCTTCTTTCCGATCTCAACCCTCGGGATCAACCGTCTCCCTTTATACCGGTAAACCTCAAAATGCCGATCCAGGGTAAAAAGTCGTGCGTTCTTCTCCCGCTCCATCATCCGGACTAAACAGGCATCCGCAAAGGACATCGGAAGTTTCTGATAAGATTTCATCTCTCGGAAAATCACCTCAAGGTCTTGATTCGCTGAATAGTCGAGTTCGAGAATAGATTCCCGAAGCATTTTTCCCAAACCCTCAACGGCCCTGGCATTATTTTGAAAAAGAAATAAAGCCTCTGTGATCACCGCTTCGCAGGTCTTCCAAGTTTGTGGCAATGAAGGAAGAAGTGCCGCAATTTGCGAATGATATTGGTCGCGAGGATTTAATATGGCAACCAGGGGACCCGTATCCATCACGAGGTTCATTTTCCAAATCCTTCCATATGTTTGGGATTGGTGGACAAATCATGTGGTCCATCCCCGGCGATCCCCAGATATTTTCCGAACGTATCTGCCGCCGTCATTTGTTTCTTTCTTGGCTCTTTTTTCAGCCTTTCCTCCATCGCTCCCCGAATCCATTCCGAAAGAGGAACCCCCTGCCGATCCGCTGCGTGGCGAATTTCCTTCTCCAAATCCGGAGGAAGTTTGAGACTGATGGTTTTCATGAAATCAAGGGTAATACCATCTGAACCATTTGGCAATACCGTGGATTTTTCCTTTTCGTAAATCGTGATGTTCATTCCTCAGCTGTGGGCGTTGAGGTCTGCATCGACAAGAGGAGAAAAAGAAGTTAACCGCAGAGGGCGCTGAGGAACGCTAAGGAATACCAAATGACACCAGGATTTTGTTTGAAATCCAAAATACATTTGAAAACTCGGCGACTGTTGTATTTCTCCGTCAGTCCTTGCATGAAGCTAGAGCCCTCTCGGGTAAAAATAAATTTGTATTCCTCTGCGAAACTCGGCGTCCTCTGCGGTTAATCTCTTCGACTTTTTCCCTATCATCCTTTATCCTTCCAATCTTCCATGTTTACTTATCCTAAAATTTACGACGTCATCGTCATCGGTGCCGGTCACGCCGGAGTCGAGGCCGCCCTCGCCGCTGCCCGCATGGGAGCGCAAACGCTCCTGCTCACGATGAACTGCGACACCATCGGTCAAATGTCCTGCAACCCCGCGATCGGCGGTCTTGCCAAAGGTCATCTCGTCCGCGAGATCGATGCCCTCGGCGGCGAAATGGCGATGAACACCGATGCCACCGGAATCCAATTCCGAATGCTCAACGCCTCGAAAGGTCCCAGTGTCCGTGGACCTCGCGCCCAATGCGATAAAAAGGCTTACCAATTTCGTGTTAAATACACCTGCGAACGCCAACCAAACCTCGATGTCAAACAGGGTCAGATCGCCGATTTAATTACACAAGATGATGTCATTCAAGGAGTTACAACAAATTTAGGAGTACATTATCGGGCGAAATCGGTCGTTGTAACCACCGGAACCTTTTTGCGTGGACTCCTCCATGTCGGCCTCCAAAACCAGGCTGGAGGACGCATGGGGGACAGCTCCAGCGGATTCTCCGAATGCTTGAAACGCCTTGGATTCGAAGTCGAACGCCTCAAAACCGGAACCCCGCCGCGACTCCTGAAGCAAAGCATCAATTTCAATAATCTCGCCCTTCAACCGGGTGACTTCCCTCCCCCCGCCTTTTCCTACATGGTTCATACCTTAAAGAAAGGGCCTGAGGACCTCTTTACCTTGAACGAGTATCGGGAGGGAAAGTTCCACGTGGAACAAATGCCTTGTTGGGTGACTTACACTTCGGCCAAGACGCATGCGATTATTCGAGCCAATCTTGATAAGTCCCCAATGTTCTGCGGGATCATCGAAGGGGTTGGCCCCCGCTATTGCCCGTCAATTGAGGATAAGGTGGTGAAGTTTGCCGATAAGGATCGTCATCAACTTTTCCTTGAGCCAGAGGGTCGACACACCGATGAGATTTATCTTCAGGGCTGCTCGACCTCCCTCCCCTTTGAGGTTCAATACGATTTCATTCGCTCCATTGAAGGTCTTGAAAACGCAGAGATCATGCGTCCCGGTTATGCCGTCGAATACGATTTCTGTCCGCCAACGCAGCTTTATCAAACGCTCCAAACGAAGAAGGTCCAAGGGCTCTACTTTGCAGGGCAGATTAACGGAACCTCGGGATATGAAGAGGCCGCCGGTCAAGGATTGATGGCCGGAATTAATGCCGCCCTTCAAGTCCAAGGGAAACCGGCCTTTATCCTCGGCCGTCACGAGGCGTATATTGGAGTTCTCATCGATGACCTCGTCACGAAGGGAACCCAGGAGCCCTATCGAATGTTTACCTCACGGGCCGAATACCGACTCCTCCTCCGCCAAGACAATGCCGATCAACGATTGACTGAGCGGGGAAAAGAGATCGGACTTGTCACCGAAGAGCGTTACGCCCATTTCAAACAAAAGCTCGCGACCATCGACCGCTTCCGCACCCAAATGCAATCGGCGAAGATTGGCCACGACCGCCTCTCGGAGCTTCTCAAGCGCCCGACCTTCTTTTGGAAAGATCTTCCAGAAGAGTATCAACAGGTCGATCCTGAGGTCGCCGTGCAACTCGAAACTGAATTCAAGTACTCCGGCTACATCGCCCGCGAGATGGCTCAGATTGAAAAGATGAAATCCTCCGAAGAGAAGGGAATCCCCGACTGGTTGGATTACGATACGATCCCCGGCCTCAAAAAAGAGGCCCGATTAAAATTAAAACAGATCCGTCCTCGGACCTTTGGGCAAGCCGGTCGAATCAGTGGCGTGAATCCGAGCGACCTCAGTTTAGTCATGGTCTGGACGCAGAGGGGGCCGCAGAAAGAAAAGACAGATCTCGCGCAAAGTCGCGGAGACGCAGTGTAGGACGAAGAGATGATTCACTATCACGTCTTTTTTTCGATCAAACCAGATGTTCCTGAAAGTACATGTCTAGGAGCTGCTAAGGAATTTCTCGAAGAATTGAGATTAAAAGAGTATATCCTCAGGGGAAGACTTCTCAAAAATTCCTCTCAAAAGCCGAAAACATCCCTCCCTGAATATCACGCTCTTTTTGAATTTAAAAACGACGAAATATTTAATTCAACTCTCACCGAGATCAGGGCCGAAGGCCTTGAAAAAGGCCCGCATAGTATTCTCATGAAATCGGTCTCCGAATTTCGTGTAGAGATATTTCGAGAAATTTAACCTAAAAAAAACAGTCGGAATCAACCACAGAATACACAAAACACACAGAAAGAGAATGTTATGAAAAAAAAGAGTTGGCTTTTTCGTTCACCCTGCAGGTGAATTCCTTGTTTTTTATAAACCCTTAAAATTCAGTGTGTTCTGTGTATTCTGTGGTTCCAACTGCCGGATTTAGGTTTAATCATTAAAAATCCGTATGATCCGTGATATCCGTGGTTCAAACTGGTTTCTCTAGGTTCAAATCTGGTTTTATAAGCGCAGATCAGTGAAAATAAGGGGTAAATCTCCCCGCCAATTCATAACATAATCAAGCCCTGACGGAACTACTCTCTTCCTCGACTTTTTCCCAAACGCAAAATATTACACAAACCCGGCTTGATTATTTGACGACTAAACGCCCTTCGACTACAATTCTCGTATGCACGAAAAAAATGGCACTTTTCAGACGCATTCGTTTAGCTCGGGTGAATTAATGGCTTTGGAAGAAGCACTTTCACAGCAAACACCGACAAGCGGAATTCCATATGATCAATTTAAAAAAGAAATGACGGAATTTATTGCTCAAGGGAAGCGGAAATATCAAAATGCTGAGCGGGGTGATAAAAAGCATAAATCGTGATTTTCTTTGATTCTATTTGCACTCGATAAATCGCCCTCCATTGTTTAACAAGCAAACAGCGATATTTAATTCCCTTATGGAATCCCTTCCCCTTCCCTAGTTTAGGGAAATCTCTTAAGATTTGGACTCTCCTCACTAAATCCTCCACAAACCGGGTCGCAGCGGGCTCAAATTGAGCGTAATCCAAAAATTCTTGAAGCTGTTTCGCCGCCGCAGGTTCAATGATCAGTTCATACTTCATAATATTCTAATAGTAGATGCCTGATCATGGGACAAGAGGACCGAGCCGAAAAAAACACAAAACCGATCCCAATCATAATCAAGCCCTGACGGAACTACTCTCTTCCTCAAATATTTCCCAAACGCATAATATTACACGAATCCGGCTTGATTATTTTCTAACCACTTTTATAGTCATTTTATGACTTTCATCCCTGCAACCCTCTTTAAGGTGAAATGCCTTGAGTTGATGGATCAGGTTTCTGAAACAGGCGAGGGATTCACGATCACTAAACATGGACGACCGGTGGCTCGACTTCTACCACTTGAAGTAACAACGATGAGCCCACAAAAACTCTTTGGGATTGGAAAAGATAAAGCCGCAGTAATCACAGATCTGACAAAACCTCTGGATGTGAAATGGACCAATGATGAAGAACATTTCCCATCTCCTTGATACCCACGCCTGGCTTTGGCTGATCCTCGGAGATCCCCGCGCGGAAGCGATTAAAAATCTTCCCGATGACTCGATTTTTGGAATCTCGAGCATCACTCTCTGGGAAACTATTTTACTGCATCAGAAAAACCGAATTCATCTCCATCTCTCTCCGCAAGAGTTCATCGATACCTACACCGAATCGATCGGCATCCAAATCATCGATCTCTCCAAGCCGATTTTATTTGAACTCTTGAAGCTTCCTCAAACTTTCCACGACGATCCCGACGATCGGATGATCACGGCGACAGCTCTCCATCATCAAGTCCCCCTCATCACCGCAGATCGTAGAATCATCGAAAGTGGGATTGCATCACTAGAGGTTATGAAGTTGTAAATCGAAATCGATCGATTAAACTCAAGAGATGAGACCTCGGATAGAAAAAGGGTGGATCTTTATCCTCCTAGCAACGCTTATTCTTTATAGCGGGTATATTGTTCGTGAATCCGGGAGTCTTCCTGAAAAAGTAGCGACTCATTTTAATAGTTCAGGAACACCTAATGGATGGATGACAAAAAGCAAAAACATGGTTTTTTTTCTGGCGTTCGGACCTGGGATTACAGTTTTTTTAATCAGTATCGGGTCCGTGATCCAGCAACTCCCTTCAAAATACCTGAATGTCCCAAATGCCAATTATTGGAGATCGGCAGAGCATTATCCAAGAGGCTGTTTCTTTATTTTAAAAATGCTCATGATCCTATCGATCGGGCTTTTGATATTTTTGGCGATGATTTTTCATCTCGTTTCACATTCGAATCAGAGCCATCCACCCCATTTTAATAATGAGATCATGGGGAGATATAAAACATTCCTGCATCTCTTCTTGGGAGGCTGGGTCTTCTCACTCTACTATTATTTTCTCCGAAAACCTCAAAAATAACCCATCCCCGTGCGACAGCACTTCATCCCCAAGCAAACACCGCATCCTTCTCGCCCTAAAATATTTCATCTAGGATAAGAGCCTAAAACAAAACCGGCTTGGGGATTTAGGCAAAAGTCATCGGGTCAACTGCAATCATCGGAAAAATCCGTCGGAGGGGCTGATCAAAAGTCAGCAGAGGAATATTCAACATTTTGGCAAGCACCACAAACTCGGCATCATACGCCGAAACCTTATACTGCGAGGTCAGCTCTAAAATCTCTCCAGAGGGAATCGCAAACTCCCTTTCTTTCCAAACCAGTTTCGCCTTTTCCAAAGTCGCTTTCGCCTGTGTCAGCGTCATCTGTTGCTGACGCATATAAAGGGTTACGATATTTCGGATCTCAGAACGACAAAGAAGGGGGACTGCCCATTCCGAATCTTTGAGGAAAATCGACTCTGCCAAAAGGCTTTTCTCTCCTGGAATTAATAAATAGGCGATCAGATTAGAATCGGCAACGATCATGGACGTCCACTCGTACGAGCCTCTTCTAGAAGTTGATCGGATAATTTTCCGGGAAGCCCCTCTCGATGCCGCCGGATCTCGGTTAGTAACTGATCGGTATCCACTTTCCTTGGAAGGAGAATACTTTCCAAACAAGCCAGTGCCTCCTTATTTAGACTCCGTCCATGTTCCTTCGCTCTTAATTTCAAAGCCTGATGCACGGGCACGGGAATATCTTTCAACGTCATTGAAACCATAAAAAACCGTAACACAACCACTTTGGTTGTCAATAGAGGGAGGCCCTCTGCTTTTCCATGATTTAAATGAGCATGTGGGCAAAGTTTCATCCTAAAATCGGCAATCCATTTAACCACGGATAACACAGATAACACGGATGGAAGAATTTATGAAAATTAACCTCTGTTTTTTCCTTCACCCACAAGGTGAACGTACAATTTCCCCTAAACTGTTTGAAATCCGTGTGATCCGTGATATCCGTGGTTCCAACTGCTTTTTTAGGTTCATGTGATTTGCAGTAGTCGATTCCTCCTCACTCGACTAGAGAGAGAAAACGTGGATCCAAAAAATCCCAACCACGAATGAACACGAATTGACACGAAAATTAAAAACCTTCTTAGACTCTATTTACTCCCGTTATCCACGTGCGACAGCACTTCATCCCCAAGCAAACACCGCATCGTTCTCACCTTAAAATATTTCATCTAGGATAAGAGTCTAAAACAAAACCCGCTTGGGGATTGGAGATTTGACGACTTCCCTCCCAACGACTACAATCTTCTCATGTCCAAAATCGCTTCCCAAAAATCCGTTGAAATTTCCCCTGCTGCTTTAGCTGCTTTGGATGAAGCGATTCAGGGAGTGGGTCTTACCCACGATATTCCAGAACATGTGGCACGACAAAGAATTGCCACTCTTTTCAAAAAATCCGTCCCTCTAAAACTACTCCCAAAGGTCCCTTGCTGAGTGCCAAACACGCATGACTCTCACCGTTTGTGTGGTTTCATCGATCTCATAAAAAACTTGGAATGGCCGAAAAAGCATCCGACGATAACCAGATCTATTCGAAACTGAACGAAAGCGATAGGGATTTCGTTGAAGCGATGCAATTTGATCCATCATCACATTTGTAAATTTTTGCGAAGCATCAGATCTCTCACAATAGACCACGAAATTTTCAATATCGACCAGTGCTTCTATGCGGTAAACCACTTTCCATACCTTCATTCTTTTGGAGTAGTCAATTCCTCCTCACTCGACTAGAGAGAGAAAAAGTGAAAACAAAATTCCCAACCACGAATGGACACCAATGGACACGAAAATTAAACCTCTCTAAGCCCTTTTCCTCCCTTACCAACATCCCCGTGCGATAGCACTTCATCCCCAAGCAAACACCGCATCCTTCTCAGCTTAAAATATTTCATCTAGGATAAGCGCCTAAAACAAAACCGGCTTGGGGATTGGAGGATTTGACGACTCCCCCCTTATCGACTACCTCTAATCTATGTTTAATCTCACCCAATACCTCATTCGGGAACAAGTCGGCCTTCTCAAAATCAAAGATACCTACGACATCCTTGATCCGAGGACCGGACAAAAGATCGCCGTTGCTAAGGAGATCAAACCGTGGTGGAAACAACTCCTGACGATGGTGCTGGGAAACCGCATTATTTCTACCCGCATCGAAATCACGGAAGAGGGACAATCAAAGCCCTCGGCCATTCTCTATCGCGGTTTTACCTTCTGGAGAAGCAAAGTCTTGATCCTCAATAGCGAAGAACAAAAGGTCGGTCACTTTCTGTCGAAATGGATCAGTATTGGTGGCGGATTCAACGTCTTTGATGCCAACGAAAATCAAATTGCAGAGGTCAAAGGAAACTGGATCGGCTGGAATTTCAAGTTTCTCGATAAAGAAGGACAAGAACTCGGCAATGTCAGCAAAAAATGGGAAAGCACGCTCAAAGAACTCTTCACAACCGCCGACAGCTACATGGTCACGATCCATGCTCCGAAAAACGCCCTCCTCCTCCTCATGGCAGGACTCGCGATCGATACCGTCTACAAAGAAAAAGGCGGCGGCCTTGGCTCCGTCGGCCTCGGTGAATAAAGACCATTTGAATCAGAAAAGAAAAACAATTTAATAAATAATTCAAATGATCACGATCTTTGTCCTCATCACAGTGGCAGTACTGATGATCTGTGCTGAAAGAATTTGGCCGAATGAAAAACTACCTCAAGTTCCTGGCTGGTGGCAGAGGATTGTATTATTAAATGTAATTCAAGCACTTGTCATTATACTCGCAGGAGTGCTCTGGGAAAAATGGATACAAGGATTTTCATTCTTTCATTTTCAAGATCTCTTTTCCGACACCGTAGCAGCGTTTATCGCCTATTTTATTTCTACAGGGGTATATTATTTCTGGCATCGATATCGACATCAGTCGCAATTTTTTTGGAAGGTTTGTCATCAACTCCATCATTCAGCAAATAGAATAGAAGTTCTAACTAGCTTCTACAAACATCCTGTTGAAATCCTGATTAATTCTTGGATCAGCACACTTCTCATCTATCCGATACTCGGATGCAGTTCGATGAGTGGCGTAATCTACACTTATCTCATCGCATTGGCAGAGTACTTTTACCACTGGAATGTACGGACCCCGCACTGGGTTGGTTATTTAATTCAACGCCCGGAGTCCCACCGGGTTCACCATCAGCGTAATCATCATACGCAAAATTTTGCAGATCTTCCACTTTGGGACATGATCTTTAGATCATTTTATAATCCTAAAGTGACTCCACAGATTTGCGGATTTGAACCAGAGAAAGAAGATCGTTTTGATGACATCCTTGCTTTTCGCGATGTGCATTCTCAAGAACTCGATCAAAAACCACCGCTTCAAATACTCCCTTCCTGTTTCGGGTGCTCTAAACGTTGGAAATGTCAGATTCCAAAAATATGAAAATGATAAAATTCCATTATCTGATCATTCTTTTTATCGGATTTTGGGCCATGTTAGGGGAAATTTTTAATATGGGCTTACTCAAGGGACTCGGGCTTGCTTATGGATTTTCGCCATATCCAAAAGTATTTTGTGATGCACAGGGCTTAGAGCCATTTGCCTCGAAATTTGTCATGCAAGCATTTCGCAATAATGAGACGGTTCCATTTTGGGAACAAGAGATCACACCAGAGCTTTATGCTAAACTTCAGGGGCCCTATTTTCGTCGAAATGTTTATGGAGCTGCCATCGCGTATGCACCACGTTTATCAGAACCAGTTCGTCAGACAGTTTGGAGATACGCTTTACAGAAGCCAGGAGTACTTCGTGAAGTGCTTCAAATACCTCACGACGCAGAACAGGTTAAAATACAGATCCAAACCCAAACGCGTGGACGAACTGAGCGATGGGAATACACGCAATGAAAACAACTCCCTTTCAAAAATTCAGAATTTTGTTTGGTTGTTTCAGTTTTTGGCATTTTGCCACACTCATTCCTTATGGAGCTGAACTCTTTAGCAATCAAGGGATCTTCACCGATCCGCGTATTCATCCTCTTTATCGACTCTTTCCAAATCCTCTCGCTTGGATTGGAACACCGACAGGCATATTGTTTTGGTTGATTGCACTTTGTCTGGCATCTTGTGGGCTCCTAACGAATTATTATCGGAGAACGTGTTCCGCATTTTTGTGGTACGGAGCCACAGCACTTTTTCATCAAAATCCTCTAACCCTTAATCCCTCAGTTCCGTATCTTGGGCTACTCTATCTTTTGTTGGCTGTTATGCCACACGAATCAAAATGGAAAGAAGGCCGACTTCCCTATGAAGCATGGTGGGTAGCATGGATACTTTTGATGGCGGGTTACACGTTTAGTGGGATACTCAAAATCCAAAGTCCGAGTTGGCAAGATGGGACAGCATTGATCCATATGGCACAAAATCCACTTGCCCGAGATTACTTTCTCAGAGATTGGTTTCTCAAAATGCCCGAAGGGATAATTCATGGACTAACTTGGTTTGCATTGGCGGGCGAAGTGATGGCATTACCATTAGCTCTTATTCCAAAATTTCGATGGATTCCATGGCTCTGGATGGGGGGGATGCATTTAGGGATATTATCGCTCGTTTCATTTGCTGATCTTACAGGAGGGATGCTCATGATCCATTTATTTACAGCGATACCATACCGAAGGAAAATTCCATTTTAGAGTCCTGATAAGACAGCAATGCAGGAAAATGATAGTTTAATTTTTTTTAAGAAGAAAATTTCTTTCCATGCATTCGTGCATTCCTAAGAGGCATTGATTTATCATCCTCTTAAGATTTGATTTATCTAGGAAATTTGTTATGCTACTCATTATGCCACTAACAATTATTCGTTCCAGCTACAGCCTTGAACCAAAGACGGTCGATAACCTCAATTGGCTTGCAAAACAGTGGAAAATCTCAAAATCGGAGACGCTTCGACAATTAATCGATCGTGGAGCAGAGGCGGAAGCCCGTTCCATTCAAGAAAAAGTGACCCCGCTTGCTGCACTTCAAGCCCTTCAAAATAATTCGATCTCTCCGGAGACTGCTAAAACTTGGCTAGCTGAAATAAACGAATCTCGAAAAGCCTATTCACAACGCGAAGAAAAACAATGGACCTCATTCACCTCGACACCAACTACCTGATCGGCGTTATCGCAAAACATCCCCCAGTCATCCAAAACCTGACCCAGTGGATTCAAACAGGAAAAAAGATAAGCGTGAGTGCAGTCGTCTGGGCTGAATTTCTCAATGGACCCGTGGAGAAAAGTCAGACCGATCTTGTTCTGCAAATGATCGAGGGACGTATTCATCCGTTTACCGAACAAACAGCCCAAATTTCTGCTCGTCTCTTCAATCAAGCCCAACGAAAAAGAGATCTTCGTTTCGACTCTTTTATCGCCGCATCGGCCATCGAACATCATGCTATGTTTGCAACCCTTAATTCAAACGACTTTGGTCTCTTTGTCAGCGCAGGATTAAAACTAGCGACGTAAAAAAGACCTAGGTTTAAGATTTTATGAGCTAAATAAGTGCAAATGAGTGGTTATACTCTCTTTACATGCCGTTTACCTGCCTCGACTCATTGTCGGGGTTGACTTTTCCTACGAAGCCCCTTCTCACCCCAGCTTCTAGTTGCCTACCCTCGGCTCTCCAAATGGTTTCCTATTTTTAATTGCGTTATCACGCAGGGAGTGGCGGTTAATCCCTCTCCATTCTACTCTTCAATCTCAAACTGCACATTCACTTGGACTTCGATCTCCTGATTTCCAGCCGCAAACTCCTCAGGTCGGCTCGCCGCTCTCATCGAAACCGATTTTACCATCATATTCTCATGTATCGGCATCATTCCTCCCGACTCACTCATCAAAATCGGTTTTCCTAATTTCAATCCCAACGGTTTCAACATCGACTCCGCCTTTTTCTTCGCATCAACCACCGCCTCACTCCTCACCTCGTCACGAATCTCTCGCTCATTTGAAATCACCGGCTGCGGAGAGTTGAGATTTACATCCGGAATCACCGTCAGCGCATTAACCAAAGAATCATAAATCGTAAAATCTTTAATCTTAAACTGGATCGAATTCGAAGCATAATAGAGCAATTGCTTCGACTGATAATCCATTTGACGATGAAACTGAATTCCTGACTCCTCAATGTTTTCTTGTTCAATGGAGAGTTTCTTTAACACCGCCCAAACCTCCCCTTGCGCCAAATCCATCCGATCCTTTGCAATCTTCATATTCTTCTCTTGAAGATTAACCATGACCGTGATTTTTAGTTGATCCGGTTTCATCGTTCGAGTCGCAGTTCCAATCACCTGAATTTGACGGCGCTCTAGATTGTTTTTGGGATCGTTTTTCTGACAGCCCATCAATAAGAGAAAAACAAAAAACAAATAAGGAAATTAAATCAGCGAAAATCAGTGCAGATCAGTGATTAGTCATGCAGCATTGGCCTTTTCCTGCCCCGTACTCATTGTCGGGGTTGCCTTTAACTTGGCGGTTAATCCCTCTTTTCCGAAACCCCTCATACCTCCACCAGACAGCGCTCCTTCAACCACACCTCTTGTGCCGCCTGATTTTTAACCTCTTTGCGACTCATCTGACGGACAAATTTCTCGAAATGCTCATGCCCGGCTAAAATCTCAATCTCCACACGTAAAAAATAGATCGGTACTAACGATTGCTCCATTCGGGGAATCCGCACCGCATCCTTTTCCGTCGTGATAATCGCTTTCGCCCCACGGTTCCGAGAACGCGTCATCAGCGATTGAAGTTCCTCTTCTGAAAACCGATGGTGATCCTCATAAGCCCGTGAATAAATCAGATCGGCTCCCAGTTTTTTCAATCCCGCCTCAAAACTCTCAGGACGAGCAATCCCCGAAAGCGCACTGATCTTCAACTCCTTTAAAAAATCTAACGGCAATATTTCATCGTTTGCAATATTCTGTAAATGTAACGCCCGATGACGACACTCAATGATCGGTGCATGAATATTCAATGTACGAATTTTCTTCTTCAACTCCTCGATCGGAGAGCCATCACATTTCGTAATCACGATTAGATTGGCCCGTTTCAGGTGATCAATCGGCTCTCGCAAAACACCACGAGGTAAAAGATGCCCATTCCCAAACGGGGTTTCGCGATCGATCAGAACAATATCATAGCGCTCTTTCAGCGTCAGATATTGGAAACCATCATCAAGAATTAAGGTATCGGCGCCAAAGCGTTGAATCGCAAACTTTCCCCCCTTGACCCGATTCTTATCGACCACAACCGAAACACGATCGCAGTTGTGCGCTAACATAAAAGGTTCATCACCAGCGAATCGGGAATCTAAAAAAAGGGTTTTCCCATCGGAAACCAGACGGGGGGGAGTCTCATGCTCCTCCGAAAAAAATCGCTCCTTCATCCGATCCCAAAAGGGGCGCTTCTGACTTTTATATCCCCGACTTAAAATAGAGACTTTACGCCCTGCTTTCGTCAACTCCTTGGCGATCTTCTCGACCCACGGGGTCTTTCCGGTCCCGCCAACGGTCAAGTTTCCGACGCTAATAATCTGACAACCTAAGGAATAAACAGAAAGTCGACGCTCCTCATAAAGTCGAAGTCGAACCCGCATGATAAAACGATACAAGAAAGAAAGAAGATGCAAGAAGGTCCGAAGAAGTGCCGCACGCTTCCCGTAACGCCGATCCATAATCACATCGACCGCAAATTGTTCTAATCGTTCTAAAGGTCTCGCCATGTACGAATGACCCTAAGCAAGGGCCAGAGGGATTCAAATCAAAAACCGCAAAAAACACTCCAAACCACGAATAGACACAAATGAACACGAATTAAATCAATTCATAAATTGATAAGACCAAATAAATGCATATCAGTGGTTTAATGGATATATTTCCTTAGCCTTATTTGTCTCTTCCTTGGCGGTAAATCTCTTTGTTATTTTCCTTTTATGCAGTAGTTTAAAACATGATCCAAAGCCTCACCTCCGCAGCGAGCGGCCTTCAGGTTCAATCGGAGCGACTGAATATCCACGCCCATAATATCGCGAATCTCAACACCCCGGGATTCAAAACCCAAATCCCCGCGCAACAAACCGCAGCGACAAGCGGAGTCCTCCTCAGTACCATCACATCCTCCCAAACTCCTGGCTCACCCGTTGATCCTGAAAAACCGACTGAAACCAATAATGTCGATCTCATCACCGAAACCGTCGGATCGATCACCGCACTCCGAGCCTTCGAAGCGAACGCCAAGGTCATCAAAACCAGCGATGAAATGCTCAAGACGATTACAAAGATCTAAATTGATTTGTCTTTTATTTCTCTCCTCTGCATCGTTACTCAATGAAGTGCCTACAACTTCCCTCGATTCACTTTATGCCACTGATCAACGTTCATTCGACGTGGCTCGAAAACTACGCCTTCGGTTACGATCTCATCCATGCTTTTCGTCCTAAAACCGTCGTAGAGCTGGGAGTTTTTTGGGGCGGTTCCTTTTTCGTTTTCTGCCAAGCGGTCAAAGCCTGTGGCTCAGAAACGATCTGCCACGCGGTCGATACCTGGGAAGGGGACTCCCAAGCCGGAAAACTCGAAGAGGAGACCTTTCAAGCCTTTCAAAAACATCGCGAAACTCATTTTGCCGATATATCCAACGTAAAGCGAATGCGTTTCGAACAAGCCCTCGATTCCTTTGCCGATGGCTCCATTGATCTTTTACACATCGACGGCTTTCATACTTATGAAGCCGTTAAAAACGACTACGAGACCTGGCTTCCGAAAGTCTCGAACGGTGGGATTATCCTTTTTCACGATGTCAAAGTCATCAATCAAGAGCAAAACTTTGGCGTGAAACGATTCTGGGAGGAGTTAAAAAACGAGAAGCTTCATTTCGAAATGAACAATCAATTCGGACTCGGCGTTCTCTATAACGGATCGGAACTCCCGCCGGACAATGAATTTCTCCAAACAATTTTCAAAGGCTCCGCTGAAGAGCTTGAAGAGCTCGATCAATATTATCTTTTAATCAAAGAGCGACTCATCAGTCGCGCCTTCGTCCAAATGTATTATCGGGCGGAGGAACAAGTAAAATATCTTACGCATCGCGTCGTTGATCTAGAATCCAAGATCAAAAATAAAGAGTGGAATAAAAACAACAGTCTCTAAGGAAAAGGATCGCAAAGCGATAAACTCTCCACGCTGGAGGCGGAAACAATTTTAGTACGGAGGGCAGAGGGGGTACAACTTTGCAGGAAAACAGGATAAAGTCCTCTGAATTTTTTGTTTTAAACGCCGCTTCTCTGCGTCGCTGCGGGAAAACGGTATTGGAACGCTTTAAGAGAAACCCTCAAGATTCGCCATAGGAAAATCCGGATATTCCAGAGCCTGATTTCGCAAACGATTATAAGCCTCCCGATCGTTCGTCATCTCACACAATTGCAAAACCGTTTTATAAAGAGAAAACTTCGTCGGCTCAATCGCGAGAAAGCGCAGTCCAACTCCCTTTGCAGCCTCCCATTGTCCCGCCTCTTTAAGCATTTCGATGAGGGTCACGTTCGCCGTTGTGTTATAAGGATAAAGAACCACCGCCCGCATCCCCTTTTGAATCGCCTCTTCGATAGCTCCCCTTAATTTTAATTCTCTTGCCTCCTTAGTGAGATTCTTCGATTCGGTCACATCCTCTCGAAGATTCACTCCCTGCGCAGAACTTCCCACCAAGGTATAGCCATCCAAACGATAAAAATGAGCATCATCATCAACCAATGAGGTCGAGGGCCAGCGTTCATTAAAAGCGATATGATCGGTCACCAAATGAGCGAGCGGCTCCCCCTTAATCGTTGCCGATCCGACATGCAGCACCACACTCTTCGGATAATAAAGAACCGCTAAACCCTTTTCACGAACCTTTAAACAAAGCGCAATATCCTCCAATCCAAAATCATCGAATCCCCCCACCTCAAAAAACAACGATCGCTTCATCAAAAGACAAGCCCCCAGAAGCGCTTGATATTCACGGGCTCGATTCACAAATTCACAATCCTGATCCACATTTTGATAAATCGGATAAAATCCTCCCATCCCTCGATTCAAAACATATCCGGCATGATTGATCAGTCCTGTCTCCGGAAAAACCAATTTTGGCCCGACAATCCCGATCCCTGTTCGACTCGTCGGTTCAAGGAGTGACTCCAACCAATGATTCTGAGGGATCGTATCGTTGTTGAGGAAAACAAGATAGTCTGAATCCGCCTTCTCCGCCCCAAGATTCGAGGCATAATTGAATCCACAATTCTTATCCAAACCCCACCAGCGGAAAAGCGGCCACTCTTTTTCCAATGCTGCCAAATAGTCCTGAGTTCCATCCTGCGACGCATTATCAATAATGTAAACCTTCGCCCGAAGATCAGGCGTAAGCGTTTTTTGTAGTGCCGCCAAACAGGCCTTCGTATGATGAAGCTGATTAAAAGTAGGAATGACAATCGTAACAAGATCCTGCGACATGACTTAGAGTAGCTATAAATTCCCAAAAAATAAACTCTAAAGAAAACATAAACCACTAATCCGCACTGATGAACACTTATAAAATACGGGTTTAAACGCATTTCTTTCATTAAAAATAAGATATTTCGTTTTGTTACTGCAATGTCGGATCCGTTACACGACCCATGAATAAGATCGTTTTAGTTTCAGGCTCAATGATAAAAAAGAGAAAAGGATGATCTGCTCGAAAGAGCTTTGGTTCAGACTCTAAAGATAGAGAGGGAGCACCCCCCCGCTTTGTCATTACGGTTACGGCACTCGCTACGGTTCCTTTTTCATCAAGTTCGATCTTTGCTTGCTGAAAATAGTCTGACACTAACAAATCGTTTCGTGAAATGCCTGAAAGATTCACATTCAAATCAAATAAATCCCTGACGCCTAATGCTTGGGCAGACTTTACCAAACCGATCTTTCTTTCAAATGAAAATTTGGGCAAATAGAGATTCACTTCCTCTCTTTTCAACTTTGTCCATAAGTCCATTACAATTGCAGCGTTTACATTTTTTTCCGTCTCCTCGATTAGTTCATATTTTTGAGGCAATAAAATCAAAAGGGCGGTCTTATTTGCAGCAACTGATTGATAAGGAAGACGGATCGCTTTAAATCGCTCTGTCTCCGTATAAGCAAAATCTGCTTGCTTATGCATCGTCCAAACTGAAAATGTCGGTTTTTTTGGAACATTAAAATCTCTTTTTTGAGTCGATCCCACATCAAACGGGGACTGCCAGATGCCTTTCATATAAATCGTATTCACCGCAAGCAATAAACTCGGTTTTACAAGGGCCGGAGTTACTACATTTTGAATAAAATTTCTTGTTTGCTCCGAAATCCACGCATTGATAGCGTTCGCAGATTCCTCCGATTTTCCCTGAAGATCTAAATTTTGAACGTGCGCCTGATACTGATTTTTCACCAACGCTTCAAACTCCGATTCAATCTCAAACCCATTTTGAACCCAGAGTGAATTTTTGGTCAAAAGATCCAAAACTCCTTTTTCATTGAGCCCATTAATTTTAGTGATCGTCTCTCCCATCTGTTCATGAAACTTCGGATCAGATGTAAAATGAAATCCCTTCTCAATCTGCGTGGCCGTCTCGCCTCTCGCCCCTCCATAGGCCAAACCCATCAATGTCGATGCCCCATAAGGCGAAAAAACAACATTTCCTTCTTCTTTTGGAATCTCCCGATAAAGCTCAAAGGCATTCTCCCAACGATCCCTCACCCAAGCCTCATCCACCTCCGCACATGCCCACATCATTCCTACGCAGTAAGCGACCGCTCCCAAAAATAGTTTCATTTTCATAATCAGCGAAAATTAATGTAGATCAGTGGTTTATTCCCTCTTCACTTGGCGTTTTCCTGCCCCGTACTCACTGTCGGGGTTGCGTTTCCCTTTAGCGGTTAATCCCTCTTCTCAAATTCCTTCAAAATCACCTTCAACCGATGCTCCCACAAATGCTCCCGTGCCGTCCGTTGCTTCGCCATCGCCCCTCTCGCCAAGGCCTCCTCAGGATTCGCCAACAGCTCACAGGTCTTGGTCTCCAACTCCTCCAAGGTATCCCCCACAACGATCTCCGGCTCCGGATAACAGCTCGTGACATCCGGACTCCTTAAATTCACTGAAACCCGCCCAGAGGCCGCAATCTCAAAAAGTTTCTCATTCCCCGTCGCATCCCGCAACGGATTCGCCCCATTCAAATGCACGGTATATTTCTGATAATACTCCGGAAGCTCTCCCAAATTAATATTCTTTCCCGCCTTCACTCCATACGGTTCCCACTCCGGAGAGTTTGAAAAAACATCGACTAAACCCTTCTCATAAAGTCTCATGACAAGCGCAGGTCGATCATAACGAGTCACCAACTTCACCAACATCGTGAAATCGAGCAAAATCCCATGATCGTTCGCAAAAGCAAAGGCCTTCGGATAGATCTCCCCCGCCATTTTCAAAAGTTCTAAAGAGGGAGCAAACGGATTCTTCGCCTTCACCTCCATCGCCACAGCGAGTAACTCCCGAGTCTGCGGTTCCAACCGAAACCACTTCTGCACCGCCTCATCCCCCGCACGTAACAAATGATCGCGACTCATCATCCGCAAAGCGACCAAATCCCCCCCCGCTTTCATGAGATCAATGGCATCCTCATGCGGCGCACCGCGAAAACCGGGATTCCCAATAAAGACCGCCTTATCTTTGATCTCACAAGGAAACTTCTGCTTTAAAAACTCCGCCGGGGCCGCCAATCGTGAACTCAATTGCTGATCGACTCCAAAAAGCCGGGCCTCTTGCGCCATGCTCTCCCCATAAAAAACATGCCAAACCTTGGAATGACGAATGATCGACTGAAATTTCATCTCACTACTCGAAAACCAAACGTTGGTCGGATAGGTAATCCAGCTGCGAAAATCATCAAACCAGATCGATCCAATGGTCTTCACTGAAGTTGAATTAAAAAACGGTTCCGGATAAAACAACCAAAAGAGATCGAGTCCTAACACGGTATCAATTTGTAAATCCTCTAAAAACTCCGTCCAATGCTCAGCTAAGCGTTTCATCGGCAAAACTTGCGATTTATCCCCCAACATCGACCGCTGAATCCGAGAAGGGAAGGTATCACGCACCACCGCCTGATGACCTAATCGCTCACAGGCGGAGGCCATAAACTCCGTCGTCTTCGCAAAAGGAACGGAATGGTCATTAGATAAAAAAAGAACCTTACGACTCATGGAGCCCCCCCGATGATTGTCTTCAATCGATGTTCCCAAAGACCTTCATTTTCAATCGCAATCTGATGCTTTTGCGCAAAGAGATGCCAATCATTCGGATGGTCCTTAAAATCAGCAAGAACCGTATTCCATTGGCTCTCCCCCGAAACCACCACCACCCCCGTCCAAGGACTCACATAAAACTCTGAAGAAAGCAAGATCGGCACCGAGCCCATCGCCATCGACTCCGGAATCCGTTCATAAGGAGCCCCCAAGAGCACCGGATTCATCAGATGAAGATGGGCTCGATAACGAGAAAGAATCAAATTCTTCTCATAACGATCGATCTCCGCTTTAGCCTCAATCTCGTAAAGCTTTAATAAATCGACCGCTCCGAAAATATCTAAATCCTCACGAGAATGATAAAGGTACCAAAGATTGAGATAAGGAATTCGATCCAACTCCCGCAGCCCATCAAAAGGAACCAAAAAATCAAAACGACTTTGAGCCCATTTTAACCGCGCCAACAAGTCCGGATTGAATTCCGGTAAATAGGAAGGATCCAACTCACAAGCGATTCTTCCGATCTGTTTCGGCTGCGGATCGAGATCCACATAACGTCGCGGAGCCCCCGGACGAAGAAAAGACCAGACCATTCCCGGAAGAATCTGGAGCGTATCCTGCATAAAATAGTGACGACATTTATCATGGGCCAACGGCTTTTGCCACGACCCTAAATGGAGCGAATCCCAATTCCAAAACTCTAAAATTTGATTCAACGGATGCAGCCATAAATGATGAATAAACTTCGGCTGTCCTTCTTGCAAAAAAATGGCGGGAACCAAAAGACTCGAGGCATCGAGAGAAATCACATGATCAACCTCGAATCCGAGAATCATCTTCATCAACTGATCAACTAACCCCAAATGTCCAAGCTGCCGTTCCTCCTCACTCTCCTCCTTGATCGTCTCAAAGGCCTCCCAAAGAGCGGAGACATCCCGTGTAATCACATGAACCCCCGCCTTTTCCCCTGCTTCGAACAAAAAACGGGAGATCCGACGGTGCCGAGGAAATCGGTCATCCCCTAAAACCAACACATTCTGAATACGGGCAGCCACGTTGAAAGCCTAGACGACTCATCGCCCATGCTTCAATACAAAGAAAACCGAATTTAACCGCAGAGGAGGCATCCTCCTCCGTCGAATGACTACGGCGGACAAGAAGTAACGCAGAGGAAAAACTCCTAAAACTCTCAGGAAGGCTGGAATCCAGGAAAAAAAATGTTTTGGGTTTTAAAAACTAAAAAAGGGATTTCCTCTGCGGTTAAACTGTCTTACTCCTATGCCGATCCGTACATCTCCACGACCAACTCCCGCAAAAGCTGCGCTCCACTCGGTTTCAACCGATCAATTCGCTTTACCAATCGACTTTTATTCACCGTCCGAATCTGATCCACAGCCACATCCGCCTCTCGACCCGCACAGCCAACCCTTAAACGACACCGCCAATCATCGCGAAGCTGACTCGTGATGGGGCACACGACCACAGTCTTCAAATATTGGTTCCTCGTATCATCACTCAGGATCACACAAGGCCTCGTCTTTCCGATCTCACTTCCCTCCACCGGATCGAGTCGAACGAGATAGATCTCATATCGCTTAGGCATCGAAATCATTTTGTCCTCGATTTCTTTGGCTCATCCCACGGAATCTCCTCCAACCCATCCTGATCTGCCGTCGCCCAATCCGATTCCAACCCTTCATCCTTCGCCATGGCTTTATACGTCTCTTTCCAAGACAACTTCGAGGTCATCGGTTTCGCAGGCCGAAGAACAAGACGATCCTCCAATGTTTCCACCAAAATTCCCCCCTCCAACCCATACTTTTCAATCACCGCCTGCGGCACCCGAATTCCCCTCGAATTCCCAATCGCCGTCAACTTACATTCCAAAAAAGGTTTCATGTAATTACAGTAAGTCTTTTTTAGAACTATGTCAAATCCGGGCCACATCCTTGAAGTCTTGATCATCTCCTTCCAGTAGTCGACAATCCAGAGAACGACTAGGGAAATACAAAAAAATTGATTAACCGCAGAGGGCGCAGAGATACGCAGAGTAAATTCTTATTTTTTGTTTTTAAAACCCAAAACATTCTTTTTCCTGCATTCCAGTCTTGCAGAGAGTTTTAGGAGTTTTTCCTCTGCGTTACTCTGCGCCCTCGGCGGTTAAAATGTCTTCTCTCCTTTCTTAAATGCATAATACTTATTGAAAATTTCTTTTTCGCAATTTTCTCTAAAACCGTTACATTAATCCTATGTCCCGTTTTCTTCACCTCATCATCCTCGTTGCAACTCTTTGCGCAGAGGAGAGATCAACTCCCACTGGCAAGGAGGAGAATTGGCTCCAGAAGAACATCGAGGAACAACAGAAACTCCAGGCCAACCGAACGGCGAGTGATGCCGATAAAACCAACCCCTTCCAAGCCATTGAAAAACCGAATTCAGAGAAACCGCAATCGACAGAACCCTTTTCCTTAATTCGCAATAACTCCAACCCCGAAAACAAAACCCCAGCAAAAGTCGAGGCCCCTCGTCCGATCAATAGCGAGATCACATTTAAACCGATCATTTCCGGGATGCTCTCGGACTCGATCAATGAAAAAGCGGCTGAGAAACAAAGCAGAACGGTGGTTGAAAAGATCGATTTTTCAAACAACGATTCAGAGGAATTCCCGTTAAAGGAGGAGGATCCGATCGAAAAATTACGTAAAGAACGCCTTCAAAAAAACTTAAATTCAAAGTCCGATGATCAATTATTCGATAATAAATTCGTTCTCCCCAGCAGCTTTGATCAACCTAATAGTGACCTCAACCGAAGAAATCGAAATCTGATTGAAAATCAAAATCGAATCCAGCAAAACCGTGATCCATTGATTTCAAACCCCTTAAATACCTTACCAACGGTTCAGATGATTAAACCGATTGAAACCCCGCAAATGATTCAAAATCCAGCCTTAAACCGGAGTGTTTTTGAAAATCAAAATCAACGAAAAGAGAACCAAAAAACCCTTTATAATCAAATGCTAACGACCCCTGGCACAGGCAAAAGCCGCACAAAAGACCCCAACGACTTCCTAAACCGGTAAGAAGATACATCACTCTTCTAATGAAGTAAACTTCCTAAAAAATCTACTTCACAGCTGTGCCCCTAAAGGTCGCATAGGCGTCAACTTAAGAGAAGAGAAAATGCAATCTTAACCGCAGAGCGCACAGAGGAACGCAGAGGAAAGGCAATTTTTGCATCAATAGGGAGGATGGGGAGGATAAATTCAAAAACCATTTTCTTTGGACAGTATTTAAAAATTTCCTGCTTTTCTGCTTTCCTTAGAGCAATTTCTTTAAGATTCTGTAATTTAGCTTAGGTGAACCCCTTCAAGATAACAACTTTGGGAATAACTTGTGCTTATCTTTCAAGAACTTCGAATAAATCAGCACTCCCTGACTTTTTGCTTTCCCTCCGAAAGAAATTCTCCATCTTTTCCACAACTTATTTTCGTCGGCAACTCTTAGGGGATCAGTAAATTAGAACCGATTTCTGAAGTTATTGGCGTCATTAAGAAGAAGAAGATCCCTTTCTTTTAAAATAAAGAAATAAAACCATCTTCTAATAACCGCTCTTGAATGGAATAAAAGTATGAAATGTGTCATTGGGAAAGAAGCTTTAATTGCAGGCCTACAAATGGTCCAAAACGTTGTTGCCTCACGCACAACCCTCCCCATCCTCGGAAATGCCCTCTTGGTCGCAGAGAATGGCAAGCTGACCATCTCGACCACCGATCTCGATATGGGAATTCGGGCCTCGATTCCTTGCGAAGTCATTAAACCCGGAACAACGACACTTCCAGCAAAACGTTTCTTTAGTATCATCCGTGAACTTCCCGCAGTCGAACTCACGCTTGAAGTCAATGATGAGAATCAAGCGACGATCCGAGCAGCTTCGTCTTATTTCAAAATTCTTGGACTTCCTGCAGAAGATTTTCCTGCCTTCCCAAAAACCGAAGGCGCTCGTCAGTTCAAAATGACCCAAGGGACCTTCCGCGATATGCTTCGCCGGACCGCTTATGCGATCTCCAACGACGAAAGTCGTTACGTTCTCAACGGTGTATTCCTCAGTTTCCATGACACCAAATTAACGATGGTCGCCACCGATGGACGTCGTCTCGCCCTTGTTGAGCATGAGATGGAATTTGCCAAAGGAAATGAAACCGATGCGATTCTTCCGACAAAAGCGGTCAACGAACTCCAACGGATTTTGGGACAAGAGGAACCGTTAACTATTTCGCTCTCAGACAATCAGATCGCTTTTGATCTTGGTGAGACCTTCCTCGTCTCGAAACTCGTCGAAGGAAAATATCCGAACTACAAACAAGTCATTCCCCCCGAGGCCAAGGATCGAATCATCATCGAGCGCGAATTGCTCCTTAATGCCACCCGTCGTGTCTCCTTGTTATCGAACGATAAAACAAATTCGATTCGCTTGAGTTTCAGCCAAAACAATTTGGACATCATGTCCAACACCCCCGAAGTCGGAGAGGCCAAAGAATCGATCCCTGTGAATTATAAAGGGAAAGAATTCTCCATCGCCTTCAATCCGACCTATTTACAAGATCCCTTGAGACACATTGACTCCGACGAAATCTTCTTCGACTTCATCGACGAACTCAGCCCCGGCGTCATCAAGTACAGCAAGCCCTTCCTGTACGTGATCATGCCGATGCGCACGGCGTAGTTTACAAAGGATCTCCCCCTTCATTCAGAATTTTGAGATAAGCATCATAAACGAAAAATCGATTTCGTTTTTGACCGGTCATTTCTCGGATGATTCCCATTTCGATGAGGGATGAAACCGCTTTTGTGGCTGTTGGAAAAGTCATTCGATGATCACGGCAGATCTGTTTTAAATTCAATATGGGGCGTTTTTCAAATTCGTGAAAGACGCGAAGGATGTTGGATGCAAGACGTTTGGTTTCTTGCACCTGTTTTCGATCCTTTTCAAAAAGTGCTCCCAAACGTCGAACAGTTTCAACCGCTCCCAATGCAGTTTCTTCAACCCCTTCGAGAAAGAAATCTAACCAGCTTTCCCAATCCCCTTGAGTGCGGACGATGTCCAGTTTTTCGTAATAAATATTCCGATGCTTTTTGAGATAAAGACTTAAATAAAGAAGTGGAAGAGAAAGAAGGCCTCCTTCATGAAGAAGCAAAGCAATCAAGAGCCGTCCCAATCGTCCATTCCCATCGAGGAAGGGATGGATGGTTTCAAATTGAACATGGGCAAGAGCCGCTTTGAGGAGGAGTGGAGTGGAGTGATCATCATGAAGAAATTTTTCAAGATCGCCCATACATCGATCAACTTCATGGGGTGGAGGGGGAACAAAGTGTGCATTACCCGGTCTTGTGCCACCGATCCAATTTTGGCTTCGACGAAACTCCCCGGGATTCTTATCACTTCCACGACCCCTGGACATGAGTTGAGCATGCATCTCTCGAAGAAGACGGGTACTCAAGGGAAAACCTTCTTTGAGGCGATTCATCCCGTGGTTTAACGCAGCGATGTAATTGGAGACTTCAACCACATCATCAAAAGGAACCCCAGGTACTTCATCGATTTCAAAAAGTAAAAGATCCGACAGGGAGGATTGGGTTCCTTCAATTTGTGAGGAGAGAACCGCTTCCCGACGAACATACGCATAAAGAAAAAGATCCGGATCAGGTAACAATGTGGCGACACTGTCGAGTCGTCCGACGGCAATCGTCGCGCGTTCGAGTAGCCTTTGGCGAGATCCCGTCAGATCCAAGGGAGGGACAGGAGGAAGCGATAAAGGAATAAATGCTTTTACGGTCTCTCCCCCTAAAGTGGAAATGCTGTAATTACCTGTTTCAGATCGAATCATACGATAAACCCTTTAATAAGAATATTCTTATTAAAGAAAATAGCAAGTTTCTTTAATAAAAGATTGATTATTAAAGGAATGGGCTGGCAGGGACAAAAGACATCATGACACAGCGCCTTTTACGATAAAAGTTGTGACATTGAATAAGTTAAAAGAGTGTTTAAACTTATTCAAACAATTACGAAATCTTTTTGGATTGTCTTAGAGATTGAATTTTAGCAGACAAGAACCTTTCAAGACGAGGACATTTAATGTGGCCTTCTCGCAATAGATCGCTCACGAAATACTCGTCAGGATTTGCGTACAATTGCTCTTTTCTGTTATTATATCGTTTTTTTTGTGATTTTTTTCTAACAATTGGAGTAGTCACTATTAGAGGATCATCACTGAATAAATCCATCTGAATGTTAAGAGGAAATGAGTTAAGAGAATATACTTTAATTTTTATATTGATCATATTATTCCTTTTTTCTTTTAGATACCAATGGTGATGAGATGTCTCACTGGTATAAGATTACGCAAATGTTGATTGATAACGTTTTTGTTCATATCAATAAGTATTACAGGAAAAATTAAGGAAATTGACTGAGTTGCCAAAAAAGGATAAAAAAATTTCAATCGTAAATTATTATAGCTTTTTACATGTTCGAAATAGAAATAAATTGTTCGTAAGTACCTGTTGTAAAGGTATATATAAGAATATTTTAATAATCTAAGGATATGGAGGTATTTTTTGCTCATACTTATAATATACGAGGGTAATTACTGTGGATTTTATTGGGCTTAAAACGGTTCTACAAAACAGTGGAATTGTTTAAACTCTTTGTTATAAGTGACTTATCAATAATCCTCATCAGGAGGTGATAGGTTTTCTAGGTAAATTTCCCATTCGGCATCAGCGCTATCTTCATTAGCACCACGAATTGCTTCAATTCTTTCGCTCTCAGGAGTAGGCTTATTCTTACTTATTTGTAGATAGGGAATTTCTGGGATTGAGTTATCAAAGAATTCATTGATGAATTGAAATTCGAGCTGAATGTTTAGAGAAATATTGTTTAGAGAATAATTAGTTCGTTTGTGCATAGGATTCCTTTATTACGGAGATACTTTGTTAACTTGCCTCCTTGATTAGAGATTACGCAATTTTGCTTACGGATAGACTACGTGTCTTTTCTTGATGGAATACAAATCCACATATCATGCGTTAAAAGAGGTTGGACGGTAGAATTGATAGTGATTTTCTCTCATGTTATTAATATACGAGGGCATCATGGGCTTATATTTCGGAGCAGAAAACTTGACGCAAAACCACTATTAATTTAATTTCTCTTAACTAGTTCCTCTAAACAATATGAATGAAACCGATTCAAAAATCCTGATATGCAAGCCATCTGGAGGAGAATTTGAGAAAGTTGGTTACAATTACAAATTTATGAATTTAGGCGATATATGCGCCTCAACCAAATTAGAAAAAAGCTTATCGACGACTGGAAATCCCATTGAAAGAAATCCTGAATTCCCGATTGAAAATGACCGCTGGTACGAAAAGGAAGGTGAAATCGAGCTCAATCGATCGATCGTAGAGCATTTTAAACCGCATTTTTTAGTGAACAGCAATCCCGATGCAAGCAGTGGCCCTCCCATTGTTGCTGAGATTGAGGGTAAAATGGTGGCACTGAGTGGGAACAGACGACTGCTTCTCGTTAGTCAAAATTCAACATTAAAGAAGAAGGAAGAAGATAAAACAGCTTACAAGGAATATGCGGAATTCTTGTCGACGGAACGAGGATCAAGAGAACTCACTTTAATGGATTTAAAGGAAGAATGGGAAAAGATAAAATCAACCATAAATCTAGATACCCAAAAGTTGAATGAAAAATTGATTGTTGTTCGTCTTATTGAACTGGATGGGAAAGATGAAGATGAACAAAAAAAAGAGGCTCAACGACTTTGCCGATGGTTCAATTTCAATCCCGTAAAAGCCATTCAACCTCAAAATAAAGCGGCTTCGGTATTTAAAAATATTTTCAACAATGATGATCATTTGACGCAATGGAAGAAGCTTGTCGGTGAAAACCAGCTTGTGGAGTGCGATCTCTTTAGAAGTAACAAAATATCCAGAGATCAATCGATCAAAAGAAGTTTATCAAATGATCAGGTAGAAAAATGGAGGGATTTTTTAAATGATGTTGATCTCGATCATCAAGATAATGAGAATTTAAAGCCCCTAGATCGCTTAGCTGCTTTCCTCGGAGATTTACTTCTCGCTTATCTTTTTGAAACATCCAATAAGGATTTAGATTTGGAATCGTGGCAGCGAAAAGAATCGGCCTCCGATTTTCTCTTTAATATTCGTGAAGAATTCCCAACGATGGACAAAGCGATAACTTTAAGTGGACTCCATTTATTTGATGCGATTGATAGACTGGAAGTTAAAGAGAAGAAAATAGTTTGGTCTGTTTTTAGAGAGATTATCCATAAAAAATGCTCTTATCCGCCCGAGTTTAAAACCCCCTCAGCGTTTTGGAAAAAATATATTCAAGAAACGTGGCAAGGCGATTTTCTGTGTAAAGAACAAGATATTCCAGTGGAACAAAAGAAAAGAGCGGCACATTTTTGGGCAGACTTAGAACAACTGGGTAAAAGAAAAATCCGACTAGCGGGCTTGAATAAAAATTGGCTGCTCGAGTACAAAGATGACTCTAAAGGTGTTGATCAAAGAGCATTCAAATATTCATTGGAATCACTGGATCAATTGGCGATAGATCTCGCCGGGGTGTGGTGTAAGACCTATGGTAGAAATCACGAGGACAAAAAAATATTGCGAGCTCATTTAGCACCTTCTCCCATTGGAGAATATGATTGGGATGAAGCGGTTATAAAAGTGGAAGCGTATCTTCGTTTTGCCGAAAAAGGATTGGCGACTCTCAAAAAAATGGAACCCCAAAACATTCCCCATTGGTGGAGTCAAATCCACTATAAGGTACCAAGTCGATCTGCTTTATCTCAAAAGAGATCCGCTATGATGAAGATGAAGTCAGATGAAAAGTATCAAGAGACCGTTCAGAAAACAGAATATCTCCATCATTTTTTTAAACCTCCGGAAAAAAAGAAATTTTCAATTTTTTTTAAGAATGAGAATCCAAACAAAAGTCCATTAATTGAAAAGTGGGATCAGCTAAAGCGTTATCAAGATCTTTGTGACGAGGCTAAAAAGTACGCCCAGTGTTTCGTAGATTCAAAAAGAAGAAAATCAAGTACTAGTGAAAAATAATGAAACAATCTAGAAGGGGCCCCGGAAGGGGCCCCGTGTCATGATGTCTTTTGTCCCTAGAATCAGTTGACAAAGTAGGAGATCATGGAAGAGAGATGTATTTCAATCCGATGGTGGATAAATGCGCTATCGGGAATTCCATTTAAGATATTTCGACTATACACGAATAAATTTGCATGATATTATCTTTTTCGTGCATAATCGAAATCGTTATAGGCCCGTGTTAGGGCAGTTTGCTTTCAAGCCGCTGATCAAGATATTGACCGGGATGCGCCGTGTCGGGAAGAGCACTCTTCTACGACTTTGGGCTACGGAGCTCAAGAAAGCTTATCCGGGGATGACATTGCTGGAGGTCGACAAAGAGAAGATGGAGTGGGACTCCATCAGAACAGGAGTGGATCTACATCGGGAGGCCAAGCAACGCTTTTCCAAAGCCAAGGGAAAAAAGGTTCTGATGGTCGATGAGGTTCAGGAAATTCAGGGATGGGAGCGTGCGGTGGCTTCGCTACTGAAGGAAGGGGAAGTCGATGTTTATTTGACAGGGTCCAATGCAAAAGTTTTTTCGGGGGAGCTCGCAACGGCGCTAACGGGTCGCTATATTGAGATTCCGGTTCACCCTTTGACTTATCCTGAGTTTCTCGAGTTTTCTGGGGAAAAGGAGGGGGAGGAGGCCTTCGCACGATTTTTACGCCACGGGGGCATGCCTGGAATTCACGCGCTTTCACGCGAAGATGTGGCGGTGTTTGATTATCTCTCGGCGATTGGCAACACGGTGGTTCTTAAGGATGTGGTCAGCCGCCATGCGATCCGTAATGTTCGATTGCTTGAAAATGTGCTTCGATATGTTTTGGATACATCGGGGTCTCCGGTTTCTTCCAAACGAATCTCGGACTACTTACGCTCGCAGCAAATCAAAACGAGCGTCGACACCATTTTGGAATATCTTCAATATTTTGAGGATGCACGGGTGCTGCACCGGGTTCGACGGCATGATCTTCGGGGACGAAAAATTCTGGAAACGCATGAAAAATATTATGCAGCGGATGCGGGGATCCGAAACGCCATTCTTGGATTTCGGGATCAGGATATCGGCATTCAACTGGAAGCGGTCGTTTATCTTCACTTGAAAGCGAATGGATATTCGGTTGAAGTTGGAAGATGGGGGGAGAACGAAATTGATTTTGTGGCATCACGTGAGGGGCGGCGGATCTATATTCAAGTGGCCTATCTGCTGGGAGAAAAATCTACTCTGGAGAGGGAGTTGAGGTCTCTGCGGGCGATAGGTGATGAATACCCCCGGATGCTTCTCAGCCTAGACACCCATTTCCGCGAGGATCATGAAGGAGTGGGCTGGCAAAACGTGCGCAAATTTTTAATGGGGGCTGCACGATCTTTTTAAAATCAAACTTAAAGAAAAAAATTAAGTCCAAAGGATGATTGCGCCATAAGGTTCAAGTTTTGATCGTGAGTGATCTTTGCCTCTTGAACATTGACGACTTTCATGAATTCAACCTAGTTTTGTCTGGTGATCTTGTCAATTTCTTCACTTTCATATATGTTTGTCACAAGTATGGCTCATACTCGAAAAGATACTCTAACATCGCCGCCCGAATGGTGGAAACATTTGCGACCATTTAATAAACGCAAGGTCGCCAAACGTGAACGTAAAGCCGCAATGAAGCAAATCCGTGAAGAGGACTCGCTTCGCGAAAAGGTTTGATGGCCTATCGCCAATGGCGATGTCACTTACATTCGATTGTTTGGGGAAAATCTTTAAGCGCCGTTTTTGCTTCTGCTATTTTCGCTTCGTTTTCTGCTATTCGCTTTTCATTTTTTGCAATAAGGCGCTCGAGCCTTGATTGATAGCGGGTCATAAATTGAACATATATTTGACGTTCTATCAATCCTAACTCATCAAGACTTCTGACAAAATCAGCCATCATCGCTTCGCAGATATATTCAGGGAAAAGGATTTCGGGAGGATAGTCCCCGAATTTCAATTCGAGGTTGTAAAATTTTTTGGAGACCATGACTTTTCCATCCTCAATGGAGACGGAATGAGTTTTGAAAAAACCGGTTCTCGAGCCGATCATTCCTTGAAAAAGAATCCGCAGCTCCTGATCGATGGATTGAAAGAGAAAGGATTGAAGTTCGGAATACGCCTCGGGCGATAGACGGTTGCTATTCCAGAGATAGATGCCGATCCGCATGACATCTTTCATCTCAGAGTTCTTCCAAGAATCATAGTCGAGAAGCGGGCGGACAAAGTCGTCAAAAATCGGCGAAAAATCAGATCGATTGGGATCTTGATCGCTTGAGGAAGAAGGGGTGTTATCAGACATAGAAGAATTTCAGACATTTAAATATCTGAACACAAGTGAATAAAAAGGCGAGTTTTTGGCTTGCGGAGGTTCTACATGGATTCATCCTCAAAACATGAATCCCTACGCTACTCGTTCCGCAAAAAAACTCACTTTTTTCGACCGACTTTCCCGATTGAATTACATCCAATCTTGCAAATTGCTTGGTTCCAAAGGCCGGAAAGCGATGGCAGAAGGGGGAAAATTTGAGATCGATCCTTCTGATGTTCGTCTCACGGATAAGCGTTTTACGGTCTCATTTTTTATCCCTCGCCATTACGAGTTCTGGTTGGAGGAGGACCTCGGGTCCAAACTTGGATTAAAGTGGGGAAGCTCCGAAGGGAAAAAGTGTATCCCCGAGGCGGGAGCGGCGTTGACCTATTTGCTGGATCAAAAGACACCGCTCGGCCTAGCGAAGGATCCGGAGGATAAAATCCCCATGGAGCTGTTGGACGAGAAGCAGTTGGAAAGACGGATGCTTGTGGAGCGTCGTGAACGGGCTTTGAAAGAGAAGATGACAGTGACCTCGAAAGAGGAGAAAAGACCATGGACGGATTATGATGTATTTAGTCAGGAATCTGGAAAAACATATCGAGTCGCTCTCCGTGGATTGGAAATGGGAACCTCATTTTGCACCTGTCCTGATTTTCGAAAAAATACTTTGGGAACCTGCAAGCATTTGATGCGGGTTGAAAATTTTGTGAAGGATGCATTTTCGAAAAAAGTTTTGGCAAAGCCGCATCAACGCAAACATTACACGCTTCATCTCCGCTATGGAAAAGAGACCGAGCTCTCGCTCAGTTTTCCCTCCGACCAAGATTCCTCGACAAGAGTGAGACCCTTCAGGCAGGTTGATCCGAATGCGGAAGAGGTGAGATCGCTATTGGGGACGATCCGGAAATTGGAAAAATCCGGGGAGCAGGTGGTGATTTATCCCGATGCTGAGGAGTATGTCGAAAAGATTTTGCGGAAAGAGCGACTCCAACAATTGAGTTTGGAGATTCGACAGAATCCCGCAAAGCATCCGCTTCGGGAGAAACTCCTGAAAACGACCCTTCTCCCATACCAGATGGATGGCATCGGGTTTGCGGTGGGGGCGGGGCGATCGATTTTGGCCGACGAAATGGGGTTGGGCAAAACCATTCAAGGGATCGGTGTCGCAGAACTCCTCGCACAAGAAATCGGAATCCAAAAAGTATTGGTGATTTGTCCGACTTCGCTGAAGTCCCAATGGGAGTCGGAGATCCGGCGGTTTTGTGATCGGGATTCCCAGGCGATCACGGGAAGTTTGATGGATCGTCACAGTCAATATGCAAAGCCTGTTTTTTACACGATCTGCAACTACGAACAGGTTTTGCGCGATTTGGTCGCGATCGAGCCAGTGAAATGGGATCTCATCATTCTGGACGAGGGGCAACGGATCAAAAACTGGGAAGCGAAAACCTCCGCAACGATCAAAAAATTGAAATCAAAATACGCTCTAGTTTTGAGCGGAACGCCATTGGAAAATCGTTTGGACGATCTCTACTCCGTTGTTGAATTTGTGGACGAGCGTTTGCTGGGACCCGCATTTCGGTTTTTTCACAGGCACCGTGTGGCCGACGAGAAAGGGAAGATTCTCGGATACAAGGAACTCGATCACCTTCGCCGTCAGTTAAAACCGATCCTTCTTCGCCGCACGCGTGATCTGGTATTGAAGGAGATGCCTCCGAGGGTCACACAGATCGTCCGGATTCCTCCCTCGGAAGAGCAGGAGATGCAACATATCGGGCATATGAGAAAAGTAAGTTCGATCATCAAAAAACGGTTTTTGACAGAGATGGATCTCATCCAGCTTCAAAAGGAGTTGATGATGTGCCGCATGGTCGCCGACAGCACGGAACTGGTGATTAAGGACGCACCAGGACATTCGACGAAACTTAAAAAACTGGAGGAACTCTTTGACCGGTTCGTCGACGAGAGCGGGCGTAAAATAGTACTCTTCTCCGAATGGACGACGATGCTCAATCTCATTGAGCCCCTTCTCGTAAAACGAAAACTCCGTTTTGTGCGTTTGGATGGAAGTGTTCCGCAGAAGAAACGGAAAGGTCTGGTCAAAGAATTTCAGGAAGATCCAGGGTGCCGACTTTTTCTGACCACCAATGCTGGATCGACGGGGTTGAATCTCCAGTCGGCGAACACCGTGGTCAATGTCGATCTCCCTTGGAATCCGGCCGTGCTCGAGCAACGTATCGCTCGTGCGCATCGGATGGGGCAAAAGAACACGGTTGAGGTTTTCATTCTTGTGACCGAGAGGACCCTCGAAGAGAATCTGCTTGCCACCCTAGGAGCGAAAAAGGAACTCTCGATGGCTGCTTTGGATTTTGGGTCCGAAGTCAAGGAGGTCACACTTTCCAGTGGGATGGAAGAGCTCAAACGTCGTTTGGAAGTGTTGATCGGGCAAAAACCGACACCAACACTTGAGACCCCAGTGATTGGTTCTGAGGTTAACAAAGAGGAAGTCCAGAAAGCGGGGGGTGAGATGCTGGCCTCCGTCTTTAAATTTATCAGCAAAGTCATTCCTCAGCGTGAAGGGTTGAATTCAGAGATTGAGGAAGCTGTATTAAAGGGATTTCGGAATTGCTTGGAGACCGATGCGGAAGGGCGATGTCGGTTCACGGTGGTGCTTCCCGACGATCAATCGCTGAGCGATCTCGCCAAAGCAGTGGGGGGAATGCAGAGTGCGTATTAAACATGGTACATCTCGATTTCAAAAAAATTGAAATATATTGGACAAAGTTTACATAAGCGCATCAGATATTAGGCGTATGCAATGAAAAAATGGAGTGTCTAAAATGATCACAAAATTCACCATCAAAAATTTTAAAAAATTGGAATCTGCTACATTGGATCTTGGAAACGCAGTCGTATTCATTGGGCCAAACAATTCGGGAAAAACTTCGGCACTTCAGGCATTGACGCTTTGGGATCTTGGATGGAGAAAATGGGTTGAAAAGAGGGATTCAAGCAAGGCGAGCGAGCGATCTGGCGTCACCATCAACCGAAAGGATTTAAATACAGTTCCTGTCCCGAGTGCAAAACTTTTATGGAGCGAACTGCGTACGCAAGACAACAAAATAAATGAAGGGAAACAAACCACTGAAAAAGTTTTGATCCAGTTGGTCGCGGAGGGGGTTCATCAGGATAAACCGTGGCTCTGTTCAATGGATTTTTATTATGCGAATGAAGAATCATTTTATTGTCGATTGAATGAGGATTCCGGATTGCGTGTCCCCGAGGGGGCAAGACAACAGCAAATCGTATTTATTCCGTCCATGTCGGGTTTGGCGGGACAAGAATTCCGAAAAGAGCTTGGAGAGATCAATTTTCATATTGGGGAGGGAAGGACGGCTGAAGTTTTGAGAAATCTTTGTTGGCTTCTCTATTCAAAGGAACAGGGTGAAGGGTGGAAATTACTTCGGGAAAAGGTTGCGGAGCTTTTTGGAGTTCAACTCAACGATCCTATTTATATCAAGGAACGGTCCTTGATCACCCTTTCTTATGGGGAAAAATCAGGAGCAGTACTCGATATTTCAGCAAGTGGGAGGGGTTTTCAGCAGGTGTTGTTGATTTTATGCGCAGTTTTATCCAATCCTCAATCCATTATCTTATTGGATGAGCCGGATGCGCATTTGGAAATTTTAAGACAACGGGATGTTTACAATCTTTTAACTGGGCTGGCGGAAAAACAAAATTCCCAGATTATTGCAGCGAGTCACTCGGAGGTTGTTTTACAGGAGGCGGCGGACAGGGATGTGGTGGTGGCTTTTATTGGGAAACCCCATCGCATCGACGTTCGCTCAAGAAACCAGGTCAGGAAGTCTTTGGAATCCATTCGAATGTCGGATTATTACCTTGCCGAGCAAAAGGGCTGGATGATTTATCTGGAGGGGTCGACGGATCTCGCCATTTTGCGTCGTTTCGCAGATAGGTTGAATCATCCGTCCAAAATTTATCTCAGCGAGGGAACACCCGCTATTTATCTGGGGAATAATCAACCTCAGGGTGCCCGCGATCATTTTTGGGGATTAAAGGAGGCAAAGTCGGATTTGGTCGGAGTGGCGATCTTTGACAGGCTTAAAAAGGAACTCGATAAAAATCCAGTCCTTGTCGAAAAAATGTGGAGAAAACGGGAAATAGAGAACTACATTACCTCAAAGGCAAGTATTCTTGCTTTAATTGAGCAAGGTTTGATCGAAGGGGATCTGGTGGACGATGCGGAGCGAAAAACACGTCGTTCGATCATGGAACAATGGATCGACGAGTTGGTGAATGCGTTGAAAATCGCAAAGAGACCGGATCCATGGGGATCCGACATCAAAGTGACGGACGATTTTTTAGATCCCCTTTTCTCGACTTACTATGAACGGTTGGGGACGCCTCAGCAAATTTTCAAGCGCGATTACCACGGTTTGACCGATTTCATTCCTCTCAAAGAAATTGACCCAGAAGTGGTTGAGGTACTTGATTTAATTTTTAAAGTGGCGAGCCGTGCAACACCACGGAAGTAAAAAAGAATGAATGTCGAAGAAAAATATCAGAATGTACTCCAAACTTCGAGTATTTAGTGACGAAGACTTATAGGGAAAATCCAGAGATGACGGATTATGTGCCAATGAGGGCGTATGACGCTCTCATTAAGTGGTATTCAGCGGAGAAGTCGGGAGCCGATTCGAAAATACTGGACCTTTCTTCATTGGAAAAAAGCCTGAATCAAAAAGATTTTGACGCCTCTTTAAAGTGATACTATTGTAGCACTCATGAAAACGGAATTGGTGACGACTCTGAAACGGCAAGCGACACGAATCCTTTCAGATCTTAAAGAGACCAAAGATACTGTTTTGATTACGGAGCACGGTCGTCCAGCCGCATATCTTGTCGACATTCAGACGTTTGAGAGACTTTGCAATAGGATTCGAATTTTAGAGGGAATTGCACGAGGAGAGAAAGCTGTTCAAGGAGGGCGGATCATTTCTCATGAACAAGCAAAAACGAAATTGAAAAGATGGTTGAACTGATTTGGACAGAGGCAGCAATTCAGGATATCGACGTCATCGCAGATTATATTGCGTTAGATAAACCAGAAGCCGCTAAAAAGCTTGTTGTTCGCATTTTTGAAAAAGTGGAGAATTTGAAGCGATTTCCAAAACTTGGATCGTCTCCTCCAGAATTGCGCGGGATGCCCTATCGACAACTCGTTATTTCACCATGCCGACTCTTTTACAGAATCGAAGGGAAGAAACTATTCATTCTTCATGTTTTGAGAGGCGAACAACTCGTTCATGCAGGACTTTTTGTACGTTTAATGAAGAGCTTATAAAATACGTAAAGGTGCAAAGTGTCTGGTATTGAACCCAGTATAGGGCTTCTTTATTTCAGACAGTGTGTTTGGAGAGTTCTTAGAATTGATTAATAAGTGATGAGAAAGTAGTCAAAATCCGCAATCGCTCGTGTTCCATTGAGATCCTGAGCGCATAGACCTACAAATGTCCCCGTAAAATGAAGACCTTTTCCATAGTCATCTGAAAGCTTGCTCATTTCAAGAACAGGTCCGATCTTGATCCAATCTGATTCGTTTTTTGAAACTGTGAACTGAAGATTATCTCGATCGATTTGGGCACGAAGATAGATCCTTTCCCAATCTTGAACAACAAGTAATGAGTCCTCAATTTCACCATAAACTCCGTCATCGGAAAAAATAATTCCTAGAATCTTCCCTTTTATTTCATCATGAGTCACTCGCAGGTAGTAATGAGTCTTGGTATCATACCAGCAAATCAAGCCTGCCATTTGGGAAAAATGTTGGGGCTCAAATTCGATGCAGGTTTCCACCACACATTGAAACGATTGCAATCGTTTTGCTACGAGGTTTTGCTCGTAAAGCGATTGCATCGATTCACGTCCCCTAAGGCGCAGGTAACTAGGTCTTTCACTGAGATTCACCCAGAAATCTTCACAAGGAACACGGAGTGTACACCAGCAAAGATCGAGCTTTGGAAGATCAAAGTCATCTCTAACAAAAAATTCGGACGAGGGACTTTCCTTCAATGTATCGGAAACAGGAATCTCAATGTCAGGATGATTTCCCCCCTGAGATAATCGCAGCCATTGATCAGGAGACCACTCCACTCGCTGAAGACAAGTTTCGCGACCGAGAATACAGCGACGTTTCTCCCCTTTTCCAAGCGGTCTCGACGCCAAATGTGCTAAGTACCATTCTCCAGAGGCAAGCTGTACAATCTCGCCATGTCCTGCCTTTTGGAGTGCCAGTTCCTCATTATCATAAGAAGTGAGCAGGACGGATTGGGGGTCGCACTCATAAGGACCAAGCATATTTTTCGAGCGTGCCATGGAAATAGCATGAGTCCAACTCGTCCCCCCCTCTGCGAGCATGAGATAATAATAGCCGTTATAAAAATAGAGGTTCGGACCTTCAATTAGTTGCTTTTTTTTCAAAATGATTGAGGGAGATCCTATAAGAGAGTTCTTCTGGGAATCATACTCCTGAAGAACAATTCCTCCGAAGCGAGGGTGATTTAATCGAAAATCCCATTGTATATTCAAAAGCCATTTTCTTCCATCCGAATCATGAAAAAGAGAGGGATCAAAGCCACTGGAATTGAGGCGAACGGGCTCTGACCAAGGGCCATGGATATCTGGGGAGGTTACTAAATAATTATGAACATCCTTAAAGTTACCGAGGCGATTGTGAACGACGGTGTAAACCACCCAGAAAACTCCATCGTGATAACTCAAGGAGGGAGCCCATAATCCAGCAGAATCAACGACCCCTCGTAGATTAAAAGGGGGATTTCCCGAAAAAACATGACTTATTAACTTCCAATGAATTAGGTCCGTTGAGTGATAAATAGGAATCCCGGGTAGCCACTCAAATGTACTGGTGGCAATATAAAAATCATTTCCGACACGGATAATGGAAGGATCGGGATTAAATCCCTTAAGGATTGGATTATTTATTTTTTTCATAAAATGTCTCATAGCCTCCGTCAACTGAGGGACTGGGTCTTGGTGGGAGATTGAATTTTTCTAACCTTGGTAGTTCCGAAGGGGATTACTGTTTGAATAATTTTGGAATCCATGACCAATATAATAAATTGATCATTCTGATCAACAAGACATAAAAGAGGAGGGCTTATAAAATACGCAAAGGTGGAAGGTGTCAGGTCTTGGACTCCAGTATATGATTCTACCAGCTTGGTAAAGCCGACTTGTTTTTGAGTCCTCGAAAAAACAATATCGTTTGCAAAACGTGTGTTTGAGTTTAAAGTCAGTTTAGTGAAATTCATTCTTTGGACATTCATGAGTGTTTTAGGGGTCGTATTAGCGATTCCTGCGCAAGGTTCGTTTTCTGAGTTTGTCGTGGAGAATCCTCTGCAATTGATGGATTGTTCGCATTGTCCGGAAAATGAAATAGCTTCGGACGTTTCTGACGAAGCCCGCTGTGTCGAACATTCTCGTTGTCCTTGTGCTCCTCATTGTTCCGGTTGGTTCATGGTTTCTTCCCTAATAATGCCTCAGGTTTTCCTCTTTTCCTCTTCTCGGGATGCTTTGGAGTTAGAATATCCCGCGAGGGAGTTCTCTTTTAAAAGCTATATTTCTGAGATCCCCACGCCCCCACCCAAAATTTCATAACTTCCTTTATCCCAGATTTATTTTTTGAGGGAGATGAAGATTTTTTTCGTTAATAGAGATCTATGGAAGAACAACGATTTGATAAACTTTTAAAGCAGCTTCAGAAGCGCCCGATTCCTTCCCTTCCTTCAACCCTTTCGCAAAATGTGTGGAGGGAAATTCGGAATCGTCCGTCGGGACAAAAAACGTGGGTGGACTTTCTGCCTCATTTTATCTTCAGTCCCCGGATTCTTTCGGCAGGGCTTGCGATCGCATTTGTGGTCGGAATGGGAAGTGGAATCGTAATGACCGCGTTGTCTCAATCGCATGCCGTTCCCGAGGCATTGAATCTACAGGTTTTTTTATCATCTCCTCCCGATATGCCCTCGACAATATTGACTCAAAGCTTATGAATAGGGGAGGTTTATGAATAAAGCTCGATGGCTTCTCTTTTTTGCTTTGGCGGTGGCTTTGGTGGCAGGAGTTTCCTGCTATTTGGGCTCCTGTTTTATGCATGCATTTTGTTCCCGTAAGGGGGATGCCCATGAGTGGATTCATCAACAGTTAAATATTTCGGCTGAGGAAGAAAAGGGGTTGGAGTCGTACGAAAAATCATTTGCCGAAAAGAAAAAGCATTACGAAGAGGTGATCCGTTTGACGAATATGGAGTTGGCTCAGGCGATTTTGGAAAGTCAGGGGGAC
>CAMAQI010000001.1 GCA_945860255.1 Methylacidiphilum caldifontis | reverse complement strand
GGATAACACAGATATCACGGATTGAGGAGGTTATGAAAATGGAGTTTCTTTTTTTTATTCACCCAGAGGGTGAAGTTCTTCTTTTATGTAAATCCCTGAAAATCCGTGTGATCCGCGTTATCCGTGGTTCCAACTGCTTTTTTTAGGTTCAAAATTCGCCAAGGGGATAAAATTTAATTTTAAACGTTTAAAATAATGGTGTGGATTGAGGAATATTTCCGAAATCCTTGATCAAAAGTAAGAATCGAAAAATTACCTATAGAGGCAAAAGCCGCTAGATAAGCATCGGTCCAGGCGCTTCCAGAAGAGGCTTTGGTTTGAGTCAGTTTTCTCCACTCACTTTCGTGGTGCTCTCCGTCGAGTTCATCGATGAGCAAGGTATTCTCGGCACTCATGAGCTCATCGAAAACCCCCCAGGCACGAATCATCGTGAGACGAGATTCCCCCATGACTTGTTTATTGCAAAGAAGCCGCAATAAACTCATCTGCGTGACACGACAAAAAAGGCGCAGGGTATGCGGAGAAACTCTCTTCCAATACAAGTTCATTGCGGAATGATGTGGATGTCCTTCGACCACTAATGCGAGCCAAGCATTCGCATCTAAAAGCAATCCATTAGTGGTGGACATAATCCCCATCCTCTAACGCTTCGATTTGAGCGTTTGTTAAAACAGAAATCATCGGACCACATTTGCCTCGGATGAGCGGAAGCTTCACCGGTTTTTTTGACCTTTCAGAATAGGCTCCTAACGGATTTGAAATTTCCGCCTGTAACAGCTCTGTCATGTAATCTTTAAGCGATCTTCCTTGAAGAGCCGCTCTCGCCTTGACCTGCTTAAAGAGCGGCGTCGGGATATCAATCGTTGTGCGCATAAAAACATATTCGCACAAATTGATCTTTAGTCAAGATGAGCCAAAAAAACGCTTTTTACTGGGGACAAATGACGCTGGCATTAAAATTGCTTTTCTCCCCGTTAAAACTCTTGCCACTAATTGCAAAAACAGTAGCGTTTGGTCTTCTATGAATCTGAATCAATCTATCTTGGATCGCGTTGGAAATTTCAACGGTCTTTACGATCCTACTTTTGAACACGACGCCTGTGGAGTAGGATTCGTCGCCAGCATCCATGGAGAATGTTCTCATGCGATTTTAAAGCGGGCGATTTCTTGCGTTTGCCGACTTCAACATCGTGGGGCAATGGATGCCGATGCAAAGACCGGCGATGGCACGGGGGTTTTGACTCAGATTCCTTACGATTTATTCCGTCCTGAAGTTGAGAAAATGGGGCATAAACTTTTTCGCAATAACGATCTCGCCGTCGGCGTTCTTTTTCTTCCTCGCAAAGAGGAATATGAAATCGGGATCTGTCACAAAGTAATCAAAGAGGTTCTGCAAGAAAAAGGACTGATCCTTTTTGGATTTCGTAAAGTTCCTGTCAAAATGAATGTTCTCGGGGACAAAGCCCTCGAAACTTGCCCCGAATTCGAGCAAGCCCTCATCGGTCGCTCTCCGGACTCCTCTCTTTCCGACCTCGATTACGAGAAGACTCTCTTCTTGTGTCGAAATGAGATCGAGGACCGCGTCAGTGCCGCTGGAGTAAAACATTTTTACATCCCCTCCTTTTCCAGTCGGACGATTGTCTACAAAGGTCTTTTGACCTCGTTGCAACTCGATAAGTTCTACGACGATCTCCGCAACCCCCTTTATAAAACAACCTTAGCGGTCTTCCACCAACGATACAGCACGAACACCTTCCCGACTTGGCCACTCGCCCAACCGTTCCGGATGATGGGTCATAACGGGGAAATTAATACGGTTCAAGGGAACCGTACCTGGACGAAGGCTCGTGAGCCAGAACTCCAAAATGAATTTTTCGGCGATAAAATTAAGAATCTTCGTCCCGTAATCCAGCCGGGCGGCAGTGACTCCGCAAGTTGCGACAATGCCCTTGAACTTTTGATCATGGGAGGACGCGATCTGTTGCACGGAATGATGATGATCGCTCCTGCTGCCTACGAAACGGATGCCACTCTCACTCCTGAGGTTCGTGGGTTTTACGATTATCACGCCTGTTTAAATGAACCGTGGGATGGACCGGCGGCCTTAGTGATGAGCGATGGATCGACCGTCGCTGCGTGCTTAGATCGAAACGGCCTGCGCCCTGCTCGATATAAAATCACCAGTGATGGACTTGTTCTTTTAAGTTCTGAAGTCGGTGTCGGGGATATCGACGATAAAACGGTCATTGAAAAAGGACGCCTTGGACCAGGGGAAATCCTTGCCATCGATACGGTGAATAAAAAGCTCCTTCGCAATGAAGAGATTAAATCTCAATACGCCGTTCGCCAGCCCTACGCTGAGTGGGTCAAAGCAAATTTAACGGTCATCACTCCCGGAACGGAGATCGCTCCGGAGAACTTTACAGATTCCTCCCTTCTTCAACAACAACTCGCCTTCGGGTACTCGGAAGAGGAGATCAAACTGATCCTGAAACCGATGGCAGAGACAGGGGAAGAAGCGATTGGCTCAATGGGCGATGATGCCCCCTTGGCAATTCTCTCGGCGAAGCCGCGTCCTCTCTATCACTATTTCAAACAGCTTTTTGCGCAAGTGACCAATCCTCCGATCGATCCGATCCGAGAAAAATTAGTCATGTCAGTAGAGCTCCTTTGCGGCCCTCGCCTGAACTGGCTCGCGGAGACTCCGGCCCATGCAAAATTAGTTCGCTTTAAAAGTCCTCTTTTAACGAATGCAGAACTCCAATCGTTGAAGGGAATGAAAGATTTCCCCTCCTCAACGGTCTCAACTCTTTTTGAATTAAAAGAGGGGCCTGAAGGACTTGAAAAGGCCTTAGCCCGTCTTTGTTCCGAGGCTGAAAAAGCAGTCGATTCCGGTAGCTCTGTCATCGTCATCAGTGATCGCGGTGTCTCCTTGCATCAAGCCTCGATCCCCATGCTTTTAGCTGTTGGCGCGGTTCATCATCATTTGATTCGTGCCGATAAACGCTCGAAGACCAGCATCATCGCTGAAACCGGCGAATGTCGTGATGTGCATCAATTTGCCTGTCTCTTCGGTTACGGTGTGACGGCGGTGAATCCTTATCTCGTCTTCCAAACCTATCTTGATCTTCTCGCAAAAGGGGAACTCAAAGCCACCGATTCCGCAAGCATCGTCAAAATGTACCGTGGATCGATCGAAAAAGGACTTCTCAAGATCATGTCGAAAATGGGAATCTCCACTTTGGCAAGTTACAACGGGGCTCAAATCTTTGAAACGATTGGAATTCATCCCGAGGTCGTCTCCAAATATTTTACGGGAACCTCCAGTCGAATCGGCGGCCTCAAGCTCAAGGAGATCGCCGAGGAGACTCTACGTTTCCATCACGACGCCTTTGGCTCTGATGCAAAGCTTCTCGATATCGGCTACTACCGTTTCCGTCGTGATGGCGAAATGCATGCCTTAACTCCGCCAGTCATCCAAAATCTTCATACCTATGTCGGTGTCAAAGGAATGGATAAAGCCGGTAAGATCGAAGATTATCAAAAGTATGTCAAAGCGGTCACCGATAGTCAGCCCCTTGCGATCCGTAATTGTTTGGAGCTTAAAAAATCGACTGCGATTTCAATCGATGAAGTGGAGCCGATTGAAGAGATTCGTCGTCGCTTTACCTCTGCCGGAATGTCCCTCGGGGCCCTTTCCCCTGAGGCTCATGAAGCCCTTGCGATTGCGATGAATCGGATCGGTGGAAAATCGAATTCCGGAGAAGGGGGCGAAGATCGTGCCCGCTTCACCACAATGCCCAATGGCGACTCAAAAAATAGTCGAATCAAGCAAGTCGCTTCAGGGCGTTTCGGCGTCACCGCGGAATATCTTGCAAGCGCCACAGAGATCGAAATTAAAATGGCCCAAGGATCTAAACCGGGAGAGGGAGGGCAGCTCCCTGGTCATAAAGTCACCGGAATTATTGCGAAGCTTCGTCGAAGTGTTGAGGGGGTCACCTTAATTTCTCCGCCGCCGCATCACGATATTTATAGCATCGAAGATTTAGCTCAGCTCATCTACGATCTCAAACAGGTCAACCCACGTGCGAAGATCTGCGTGAAATTGGTTTCAGAAGCAGGGGTCGGGACGATCGCCGCGGGTGTGGCGAAAGCTCACGCCGATATTATTTTAATCTCCGGGGATAACGGGGGAACAGGGGCCTCACCGCTCTCCTCCGTCAAATTCGCTGGAAGCTCATGGGAATTAGGACTCGCTGAAGCCCAACAAGTCCTTTTACTGAACGGCCTTCGTAATCGGGTCACCTTGCGTACCGATGGCGGAATGAAAACCGGAATGGATGTCATCATGGGAGCAATCCTCGGTGCTGAGGAGTTTAACTTCGGAACCGTGGCCTTGATCGCTGCCGGTTGCGTCTTTGTTCGTCAATGTCATTTGAACAACTGTCCCGTCGGAGTTGCCACACAAGATGAACGTCTTCGTGGTAAATTTAAAGGATCTCCAGAAAGCATCATTCATTTCTTTAATGGAGTCGCACAAGAGGTTCGTGAAATCATGGCGGAAATGGGTGTTCGTACGTTCAATGAATTGATCGGTCGCGTCGATCTTCTCCAACAACGTCATATTCCTCATCATCCGAAAGCCAATACCGTCGATCTCTCTCGCTTAATCGCCTCTCCAGCGGTCGACGAGACGGTCGTTCGTTATCACACTTGGGAGCGCAACGATCGCCTCGAAGATCAATCGCTCGATGATATCATCGTTCAAGATGCGAAGAGCGCCTTGAAGACAAAACAAAAAGCGACCTTCGCTTACAAGGTGAAGAATATTCATCGCAGTATCGGTGCTCAATTGGCGGGTGAAATCGGTTATCAATACGGAGATGAAGGTCTTCCAGAGAACACGATCGAACTCAAACTCACCGGAACTGCTGGCCAAAGTTTAGGTGCTTTCCTCGTGAAAGGAGTTCGCATGTGGCTCCAAGGCGAAGCGAACGATTACGTCGGAAAGAGTATGTCCGGCGGCGAGATCGTCCTTGTTCCTCCTGCAAAATCGATGTTTGATCCAAAGGATAACTCCATTTGCGGAAACACCTGTCTCTACGGAGCCACAGGCGGTCATCTCTTCGTTCATGGCTGCGCAGGAGAACGTTTTGCGGTTCGTAACTCGGGAGCCACGACGGTCATTGAAGGGATCGGCGACCACGGTTGTGAATATATGACCAATGGAACCGTGATCGTCCTCGGTGAAACCGGAAAAAACTTTGGGGCCGGAATGTCTGGCGGGGTTGCTTATGTCCTCGATGAGGCAGGAACCTTTGAAAAACGCTTTAATCCGGGAATGGTTGGAATCGAACGCTTAAAAGAGAGCTCCGATATCACCAAATTGAAGGAGTTAATCGATCGTCACCTTTCAGTCACTGAAAGTGGATTCGCTAAAGAGATCCTGGCAAATTGGGCGAAGTACGAACCGTTATTCTGGAAAGTGGTTCCTCACACACCCAAGCCGATCGTCGCCGCCCCCGTCGCAGTCGAAGCAAAGGTTTAAACCCAGATTTGGAATGAGAGATCGTTTCATCGTGCAGCTTCACCCTGCGGGTGAAGACGATCAACCCTCATCACCATAATACCATTTGAACCTAAAATCGATGGATTTAGCCACAGAGAACGCAAAGAACTCAAAAAATGAACCGCCAATTCAGGTTAACTTATACTCCTAAAAAGGGGGTTTTTTGAGGCCCGATTCTATTTTGTGTTCTCTGCGTTCTTTTGCGGCTAAATTCCTTATTTCAAATGCCTTTAGTTTTGTGCTCTACTGCATGAATTGGATTTAAAACTTTTGCGGTGAAAACGCCTTTCTCTTTGCTTTGCTTTCCCTCGGCTCGTTCGCTACGCTGAAGTTCATGACGAATCCTTTTTATTTCCAGAAAAAAGTAGCGGTCACTGGCGGTCTCGGACTCATCGGAAGCTTTCTTACACGTGAACTCGTGAATCAAGGTGCCGATGTGATCGTCATCGATGATGAATCCAAGGGCTCTTGGAAATATATCCCCGATCTTCAATCGAAGGTCGACTATCGTAAAGGCACGCTCGAAGATCCCCAGTTTGCAATTCAATCGATGGAGGGGGCAAACTATGTTTTTCACCTCGCCTCACGCGCTTATGGGGTCGGATTCAGTCAGAAAAATAATTTCGAAATGTTTCGCTTTAACGATCTCGTCAATACCCACGCGCTCGATGCCATTGCGGCAATCAAACCGATCCATTCTCTCGTTGTCAGCTCCTCCTGCATCTATCCGGATGATGGTCCAACGCCCATGAGTGACTCCTATCCTTTCTCGGGCGAGCCGGAACATGTCAACTGGGGCTATGGCTGGGCAAAACGAATCTTAGAACAAAAAGCGGTGATCTATCAAAAGGAGACCGGAATTCCAATCACGGTCGTCCGCCCCTTCAATATCTATGGGGAACATTATCATTGGGTCGGCGAAAGCTCTCAAGCGATCCCGATGTTGATTCATCGACTGATGTTGGGAGAAAATCCGATGGTGATCTGGGGCTCCGGAAATCAGCGCCGCAACTATGTCCACGGTTTAGATTGCTCTCGTGTGATGCTTCGACTCGTCGAAAACGGGTATTTCGAGCGACCGATCAATATCGGCCGTGAGGAGACGGTCTCCGTTAAAGATCTCGTGAAACGTCTCGCCCAATTCTCCGGAATAAAGACGGAGATTCAATGCGATCGCACAAAACCAGAAGGCCGCTTTATTAAAAGTGCCGATAGCAAACTTTTGATCGCCGCACTCGGCGATGATTTCGAATGGAAGATCTCCTTGGATGAGGGCCTCCAACGAATGCTCCAATGGCATCAGACCACTTTTTGATCGCCGCTGACTCCTCTTCTTCAGACACTCTCGACCTGCCTAAATCTACGACAAAGGAACTGAAGATTAACCGCCACTCCCTTCGTGATAACGAAAATATAGAACGGGAAACTATTTGAATGAGAGGAAGGTGGAGTTTACTCGATCTCCACAATCTCAGCCCCCTCTGGCAAATCCCCCGGTCTTGCATCGGGAAGAGTCATGAGCCGTTGTGCCTCCTTAGGCAAAAAAGCGTGAAATCGCTCTCTTCGCTCTTGATCTAACGAATGCGTCGCATCATCAATCAATAAAACGGGCCACGACCCTTTTGTCTCATATAAATGCCGCGCCTCCATCAATCTCAACGCCAAAGAAAATACTCTCTGCTGTCCCTGCGATCCAAAATCGGCTGCCGATCTCCCTCCCAATTGAAGATCCCATTCATCTCGATGCGGGCCGACTAAGGTCTGCTGTAACCGCCGCTCCCTTTCCCATAGCCCCTTCCAGTCTGGCACCCCTTTCCATTTGGGAAGATAATCGATTCCAACCGCTAACGAACCAAATCCAAGATCTGCCCCAGCGCTTTGTAAACTCCGTTGAATCCGTGCCGATTCAACCACTCGGTATCCGGTAATCTCCTCTGCCAAAGGCTCAAATTGTTGCTGAAGTACCGTGCCGATCTCCTCGCTCGGTCGCTCCTCCTTCAACCATGCATTGCGCTGTTTTAAAACTCGGTGATAGCGCTGCGATAACTCAATATAGGCTGGGTGCTGCTGTCCTAATAAATGATCCATCCAATGCCGCCTCACCGCCGCTCCCCCCGTTACGAGCTGTTGGTCCTCTGGGGTAAACAAAACGGTCGGCAGAACCCCAAAGAAATCTTTTGGATCACGCACCCCCTCACGATTCCTCTCTAAAAATCGGCCCGACTTTTTCCAAGTAAAAGACATCAGGGCCTCCGCTCCAAAAACAATCTGCGCATCGACTCGATCGGCCTCCCCCCCCCATTTCAACATCTCCTCACGATGAGCCGTGCGAAAGGAGCGTAACCGTGAGATTAAATAAACGGCCTCAAGAATCGAGGTCTTCCCCTTTCCATTCCTCCCCAAAAACACCGTCACTCCAGGAGCTAAGTCTCGCTCCCATGCCGCATGACATCGAAACTGATGTAGTCGGAGATGATGAAGAGCAATCATTCAATAATTTTACAGAGATCAAATTCGCTTTCAAGGGGATACTCCGGAAAAACCAAGATCAACGGTTTTTCGAGTTAAAACAAAAAAGCGCGATAAATCGCGCTTTTCAATATCCGTTAATCCCATTAACTTTTCTGAAATAAAAAAAGTTTTTTCGTTGAATAGAATTAAACAAATCGATCTCTTAAGGGCACTGGCGATCTTCCTTGTATTAGGGCGTCATATTCATCCCTGTCCTGCTGAAATCAATGCGACCCTTCATCAAATCACCTCTTACTGGCATCAAGGAGGATGGGTGGGTGTTGATCTCTTTTTCGTACTCAGCGGATACCTTGTCTCAGGCCTCCTCTTTCAGGAATATGACAAAAACAAAACCCTTGAGATCTCTCGCTTTTTAATCCGAAGGGGATTTAAAATTTATCCCTCCTTTTGGATTCTTATTCTGGTAACCTCGCTGATTGAGCTCTTCAACAACCGAATACCCCCATGGAAAGCAGTTGTGTCTGAACTTCTTTTTATTCAAAATTATGCCTCCTCCATGTGGCCTCATACTTGGTCCCTTGCCATTGAAGAACATTTTTATTTTTTTATCGCCATCGGTGCTTATTATTTAACAAATCGAAAAACTCAAAATCCTTTTTCTAAAGTCCCTCATCTCTTACTCTCGATCGCTATTTTTTGTTTGATCGCCAGAATCTATTCAACGACGCATGGCCCACAAACCCTAAAACATTGTTTATTTCCTTCGCACTTACGTTTTGATAGTCTATTTTTCGGAGTCTTTCTTTCCTATTTATCACATTATAAAGAATCTTTACTGTCACACTTCACACATCAATATCGAAAATCATTATTAATTTTAGGATTAGGGATTCTCTCTTTTGCTTTTTATCAACCGATTGAAAATTCCTTCTTTATCTGGAAATACGGTCTGACTGCGTTTTATATTGGCAGCGGATGCCTGTTACTCGCCTTAATTGCAATTCCTATGCCCGCTTCAAAAATTTATTTATCGATCTCAAAACTTGGAAAGTATTCCTACTCCATCTATCTCTGGCATATGCCCTTTTCACTTTGGTTTGCTGTCCCTCTCTCCAAATTCTTTCCACAAAATATCGAATGGTATGCTTATAGCCTCATCTACCTAACCGGCTCACTTCTCTTCGGCATCGCGCTCTCTCTCTTAATTGAAAATCCCGCGTTACGCTTTCGAGATCGTTTTTTTCCTTCCCGCTCTTCTTAGTCTCATTCGCCTTTAAGATGCTCCTCAGGAACGAGAGAGCGATTATGAACGAGTCCCCCCATTTCTCATCGCAATGAAGGGGCTGATTTTAAATACCAATTCCAGGTTTTTCTAATTCCCTCCTCAAAATCAACATTTGCTTTCCAGTGATAGCTTTTCCAAGCGAGCTCAGGATTTAAAATATTCGATTTAACATCTTGAACCCGTTTTGGAATTTTCTTTAAAAGAACTTTTCGTTTTGAAACCTTTTCGATTATTTTAATCACTTCTAAAATGGAGCGCCCTTCTCCTGAGGAGATATTCACAACATCCGGACCTTTACTTTCTGAAATCCTTACAAGAGCCTCAATCACATCTTCAATATAAATATAATCACGGACCGTTTTCATATCTCCGTAAACGGACAATTCTTTATTTTGTAACAAACACTGAATGACCGTCGCCACAAGCCCCTGAACTCCAAAAGGCTTTTGCTGCGGGCCGTATGGATTTGAAATTCGAAGTATCTTTACATTCAAAGAGGTCACTCGAGAATAAAATCTCAGATAACTTTCAATCGCCCCTTTTGTTTGTCCATAAAGTGAAATTGGATTTAAGTCGGTCGATTCAGAAATTCCTTTGGAACCCTGTTCTCCATAAATCGTTCCTCCGGAAGAGGCATAGACTAAAGTTTTTACTTTCCCTTTCAAACACTCCTCAACCAATCGAATCGTAGGAACAAGATTCGTATTAATATCATAGACGGCACTATCTTGAGTAGTACTTGGAAATGTCGTCGTAATGAGATGATAAACTTTATCAACTCCTTCAACGCACTTTCTCAGAAGCGAGTCATCTAAAAAGTCGCCGATGATTAACTCCATTTGATTCCGATAAGGCTCTAACCTCCCTAAGGAGTAACTCGGCCGACATAAAACTCTTACCTTTCCTCCCGATTTACAAATCCGATCAATCAAATTAAGCCCAATAAATCCGGTTCCCCCTAATATGAGTGTTTTATTTTTTTTCATAAATTAACAACTCCATTGCTTTTTCCCAATTTTCAACTCCCTTGGAGAGTTCGTATCGCTTTAAAAAAAGAGCCCTACACTTCTCACGAACTGTCTCACGATTACTTTTTTCGAAACGGATCCAATACTTTAATGTTGAAATAAGCGAATCCAGACTCCCATCAAATACCCCTCCGACTCCTTCATTCGCAATTTCTTCTGCTAAGTTCACGGCAGAGGAGATCACGACAGGTCTTCCATAGGCTAAAGCTTCAACGACCGTGATTCCAAAATTCTCCTGATGCGAGGGGAGAACATAAAGGTTTGTTTCTTGAAATAGCCGAGCCTTTTCCACGCCTTGAGCAAATCCGATCCATTCTATCCGATCAACAGGAATCTTAAGATCGGCATGTGCCCTTTGAGTAAGTGTTTTGAGATATCCCTCTTGATATTCAGAGCCGACAATTGTCAGTCTTAAATAATCCATGGTTTGAAGTAATAAGGAAAATGCCTCAAGTAAAATTTCTATATTTTTTTTAGGATGTAACCTTGCAAGAAATAGTAATTTAAAAGAACTCTCTTCACTTTCTTTGAGTTCCTTTGGATTCTCCCGATAGCCGTTATCGAGCCGTTTTGGATCACGAATTCCATAAGGAAGAACTTTTTCTTTTGCCTGATAAAGCCAAAAAGACTTTGAGGCGAGCCGCCTCTCCTGTTCGGTAGTAAAAATCACCGCCCCAGCATCTCTTAATACACGATAGTCTGCCCAAGGCCAATAAAGCCATTTTTTAAAGTGCTTCAGTGGAAAAGTTCGCTTAAACCAAGGATCCAACATCCCGTGCGTATAAACGACGTACGGAACTCTATTCTTTTTTAATACTCTCCATCCCCCAAAGGAATGATACTGCCAAATCCCATGGATCACCACGAGATCAAATCGATGAATATTCTCTTCTAACCATTCTGCCCATTTTTGAGTAAACCCATAAAAACCGGAGACCGGCCCGAGTGCATTAATCTTGAGCTCAACATTATCGTTTGAGAAATCGCTCGGATCATCAAAAGTTGCGATCTCTGTAAAATGGCCTCTCTCCGTGAGCAACGAACTCCATTGACGTATCCCCTCCACAGGCCCCCCTGCTTTGGGATTCATACTCGGAATAAGCCGTAAGATTCTCACAAATTTCTAAGTTCAACGTGATTCTTTTTCATCCAATGCCCAAGAACCACTAGGGACCACAGTCTCGTCCAATGTAACTTACCGCTATTCGTCTCTTTTTGCATCTTGACTAAGCCCCTGTCACCAAGACTTAAGCGATTTTTAGCTTCCCATATTCCCTCTCGAACAACGGCCTCCAGCGGCCCCTTCATCCACTCTAACATCGGAAGAACAAATCCCATTTTCGGACGCTGATAGACTTCGGGCGGCAATAAATCATGAAAGGCTTTTATCAATAATCCTTTGGGAAATCCCTCGTCCCGATAAATCTGACCGTGAATCCGTCGAGCCACATTGAGAACCTCTCGATCAAGGAGCGGCACTCGCAATTCAAGAGAATGCGCCATACTCATCTGATCTGAATCCCTTAAAAGCATCGAGCGCATATAGTTTTCACTTTCGACCATTGAGGTCAAATGAAAGAGATCAACTTCCCGTTCTTTCACAGGACTCGAATAAATCGGAAATCCCATGCTCATGAGTAAATTGTTCGACCATTTACGCCTACGCCACTCCATCAAACTCGCATCCCCCTCTTTAGGGACTTCTTTCCACCGATCCCCCCCTAGATTTACAGGAAGGACGCTCCCTAATAAATCACAAGGCAGATGATCACGAATCCATTTAAGCCAAAATATCTGCTCGAAAATCGGATATCCTCCAAAATATTCATCTCCTCCGAGTCCACTCAACGCCACTTTCGTTCCGATCTGAGCCGCTTTTTGGCAAACTAAAAATGTGTTCATCCCATCGACACTCGGTAAATCCATTCCCTCAAGTGCTTGAAAAATCGAGGGAAATATTTGCTCCGAAACAAGATTAATTTCTTCGTGTTGCGATCCAATCAACGATGCAATTTTTTGAGCATAGGAGGATTCATCTAAATGAGATCCCCGAAACGTCACGGTTATCGTTTGTAGTTTTCGATTGCTTTCTCGTGAGGCTAAGATGGAGACAATCGTCGAATCGATCCCTCCACTTAAAAATGAAGCCACAGGAACATCTGAAAGAAGATGGCGTTGAACCGCTTTTTCAATCGACTGTCGAATGGCCCCAGTCGCCTCTTGATAGGTCAACGGGTCCTCTGACCATTCCAGCGATTCACGATAAGTATTGAAAACGAGTTCCCCGTTCCTACGGATACGAACGGTTGATCCAGCGGGAACGGTTTGGGTTGAAACGCCCGGAAGCATCTCCTCAGGAAAATGACCATAACGCAGATAGGCTGAAATTTGCAGTGAGCTGACAAATGTTTGTTTTTCTGGATAAAGCGCTCGCCATTCGGAGGTTACACTCCATACCCCTTTTTTTACTTCTCTTATATAGAGCGGCTTAATTCCACAAGCATCACGAGCCAAAAGAACATCACCGGTTGTCGACTCATAAAAAGCAAGTGCAAACATTCCATTCAACTGGGAAAATAATCTTTCTCCCCATTTCTGATAAGCAACAAGAAGCGTCTCGGTATCTGAACTCCCTTTCCAAGGATAATCCCCAATTTCTTTTCTGATCTCGAGATGATTATAGATCTCACCATTAAAAACAAGGATAACCCCACTCCGTTCATCAATCATCGGTTGATGTCCTGCAGGGGAGAGATCCAAGATCGCTAGTCTTGTATGGCCAAACCAAACACGCCGATCAGGGGAAAGCCACTCCCCCTGACTATCCGGCCCACGATGATAAATTTGCGCAAGGTTTAATGGATCACAGATCGATCCTTCCGTTGCAACCTGAATAGCGATACCACACATAATTTAGATCCCCATGAGTCGACAATAAAGTCTATCGTAATCTTGAATCATTCTCTCCTGTGAAAAATATTTGATATTTTCATAGCCAGCGAGGATTCGTGCTTCTCGTTTTTCACTCGTCTCAAATAAAATGCTCCTCATCCCTTCGACAATCGATTCTATTGAACTCGGATCAATCAGAATCGCTGACTCTCCGGCAATCTTTTTAATAGGTTCCCGATTCGAAACAACAACAGGGCACCCGCAACTCTGAGCCTCAACAACAGGCCACCCAAACCCTTCAATCCAGGAAGGAAATATGAGCGAACAAGCAAGCGAATAAAGCGCTTGAATTTCCTCATCCGTTACACGACCGACAAAATGAATTCGATCTCGATAAGGAGATCCCTCAATTAATTTCTCTTCTTCTTGTGAGACCATTCCGCGCGCAAGAACTAAATGGGCATTCGATCTCTCGGCTAATTTGATAAAAGCCGATATTAGACTTCTTCGGTTTTTATACCAACTATCAATTCCTACATGAAAAAAGTAAGGAACTTCACGATTAGCAAGCTTATCGATAATCTTTCCTGAAATAATTTTTTTTACCTCAAAATCCTCCATCCTTCTAAAGGGCCGATTGACCCCTAAATAAACAACCCAGTTCCGATTTTTAGTTTCGGGAATGAGCCTCTGCAAATCATCTCGCGTATTATCGCAATCACAAACGACCGCACGAGCTGATCTCAGCCCTTTCATAATAATCTTTTGCAACATACGCCCCGACCAACGGGTATGGTGAATTTCTTTAAATTCTCCTAACGCTGATCGAATGGCGATTAAATCATGACAGGTCACGAGATGCTTATTTTTCGGAGAAAGAGAACTCAGCCAACTATAGGAATGATCGATGATGTGAACCAAATCATACCGCGAAGAAGAGAACCAAACCCGAATGGGGAGTAAAATGAATTTATCAAGATAACCAAACCACTTTTCCAAAAAAATATTGCCAAATGAAAACTTGCCAAAAAATGTCCAAGGGATCATTTCGCTCATATTCCACCCCTTTTTCGAAAGCTCACGGTAAAGCGAGTCCGCAAAATAATTCATGCTCGGTTGGTCATCCGGTAGATAATTACGAATAATGAGTACTCGTTTCGCTCTTTTCATAACAAATTTTAATTTTCCTAAGCACTCATGTTTTTGATTTTGCCTCTAAAATAGAGGCAAAAAAATTAAATCCAACTCTTATTCTCCAAAGGCAGAGGTCTCAATCGCGATACAAATAGATCGGCAACTTCAGGTAAAACAGCTTTTGCTGGTCCCTTTTTCGCTGCGAGTATCTTCTCCTCAAATCTTTCATCCATTCGAATCGCCAAAGGATGATTAAAAGATTCAATCTTGTCGGAGTAACCGTAGCTCTCCTCTCGATTTACAATAACAGGAACTCCATGCTCAAAAAATGCGGCGGCGGTACTGCTTTTGCCTAAAATTTGCCATGGAGTCGTCGCAATTCCAAAATCAAATGATTGAATCATTCGGGAAATTTTTTCAGAACTCGACTCCCCCTTATTAATAAATACACAATCGGTTTGATAATGATTTTTTAATTTTTCCCAAAGCGCTTTTCCCGATCTTAAATCTCCCAAAGCAACGAATACTAATTTTTTATTTTTAACCTGAGCAAGATTTCGTAGTTTTGAAAAAAGAGGTTCCGATGGCCAGATCGGATGGAGCGTCCCAAAAAAACCGATTGCCCAATAGCGATCTCGCTTAGAAGACTTAAGCTCATCATTATCCTCAATCACTTCATCCCAACCCTCATTTTCTTTTAATTCAGGATGAACCGCAATCGTACTCATAATCGGAAGAATGGCCGCATGAACTCCCGCTTTTCTTAAACACTCCTGATGGACTGGATTCCAGCAATCGGTCCACTGCGGTTTAAGTATTCTTGAAAATTCTACAAGATATCTTTTCTGGATCCATCCGACGATTCGATCTTTCATGGTGGCCTCTCGGTGAGCCCCAATCCATATTTCTTGATACATCAGATGCCACGGAAGGCCCTGCCCATTAAGTCCCGCAAACTCTTTTGCGAAACCTCGGACAATTCCTTTGGGGTGAAGGGCATAAGAGACAATCCCAAGACTTAAAACATCCGGTTCAAATTTTTGAATACTTTTTCTTAATCCCTCAAAACGTTTCTCCCATGATTGATTTTTTGAAAAACGAAAAGTCGAGATTCCCGATTGTGATTCTTCAAGATAATGTTGGCTCTGACGATCTGCAAAAGAAAAAAGACCACATCTCCAACCTCTCCGTTCTAACTCTTGAGCCAGAAGTCGCGTATAATCTCCAGGACCATCTTTGCCTGGTTCATAACTACTATTAATAAAAGCGATTTTCACGAGTATGTATAGAATTTGTCATTATGCAGTAAATCGTTGAGTTTCAATATCCTCTTTCGGCGGTCTCACACAAAGAGAAGCCAGACATAATCCTGTAATAAATACGGTAAATCCTAGACTCGTCGGTCGTCCAAGCTGTGAAATGAGCAACATTGGGGCCGAGGCAGCCCAGAGCAAAATCGGTAAATGGTATCCATTCATACAGGCTAATAGTGCTGAAACCATAAGCCATAAGCATAATATAAATCTCCAGGTCACAAAAGATAGTCCTGCAATCGGTCCGCTTTCATAGAGTACTCTTCCGATCTCATCTTCGGCTAATAAATAGGTGACTTCACCAGTCATCATCTGTGCTCCCGCTGCGGTTCCCATTCCCAATCCATATCCCTGCCATGGAATTTCATCTATGTTTTTAAAATGTCGGAAAAGAGTGTCTGAAATTCTATTGAGATATCCCTTTCTTCCCCCCTCGGCATTTGAGGCCTCTTCAATCCTCTGATTAAAGGTACTCAGTGCCTTTTGGGCCAAATTTAAATTAAGAATTAAAAAAATCGAAAGAATGAGGATCATTAAACCCATTAAATGTCTTCTGATCCCTGAAGGTTGAAAAAACAACGCTAAAAGCGATACGACAATCACAATGGCAACCCCGCTTATCGTCAAGCGACTGATCGATACCAGAGAGCCAATGACAAGCCCTATGATTGAAAAAGTAATTAATAGTTTTGATCCTTTTTTACGATGTAGTGAAAAGTAAACAATAAATGATGCCGCTATTGCAAAGTACTCCCCTATTCCTGTAATATAGGAAAATACTCCTGGAGGTCTCACGTTATCTACCGTAGCACGCAGTTGATAAACTTCGATCCCCGCACCTGCATTGATCCAACTGTCAGGGGAAGAAAAGAGTTGAACCATCATGAGAATCGACATCGGCAACAAGATCTTCAATAAAAACTCTCCCATCATCATAATATTTCGATAACTGAGAAATGACGCCATGATAAAAATAAGCGGAAGATGTAAGAAATTACATCGAAAGCCATATAAAATGACATATAAGTTAAAATTATCTGTGAAGAGTGCAACCCATAAACTGGCGATCGAAATGATGATTAATGACATTAAAAAGCGTCCCAGAGGAAATACTTTATAATGTAAGGCTAAAAAATAGATAAATAGAACAACTGGATCTCGAATAATGAGTAAAACAGAAGCATACCCTGGTAAGAGCCATTTTCGTAGCGCTCCTTCAAATATGAGTAATATTAAATAGATCCATATCCATCGAATAATTCGCTCTCTTATTGCTGACTCCATCATTGATTCATTCCGTTACAAATGGCTACAATTTCCTTTCCATAATCTTTCCAGCGAAATGATTGAGCTCTATGGGCTGCCGAGATTCCCATTTCAGAAAGCTGTTCTCGATGGCTTATGATCATTTCTAATTTCTCAGCGAGTGCCTCTTCGCTATGACTAGGAATAATCCATCCATCGATTCCCTCCCGGATCACCTCGGAAGCCCCTGAAGCCGTCGTCGTTAACACGGGAATCCCCGAAGCCATTGCTTCTAATATAACCAATGCTTGTCCTTCAAAAAGAGTGGGAAGAACAAGTAAATCAGCCTCCCTCATTTGCTTAAAAATCTCCTCTTTTGAGCAAGAGCCTTGGTGGGTAAATAAATCACGATAAGGCCTCATCGGCTCTTGATTCTGTGGGAGAACCCCAATCATATGAAGCGAATATGATTTCGCCCAATCATTATTTTTTAACGCACGCCAAAGATAGCCAATCCCTTTGCGCTGATCGATCCGTCCGACAAAAAGTAATCGTATCTTCCGTTTCAAATCAACAGACTGCGGCCTCTTGCTCTCTGAAGTCGTAGGAGAACCAAACTGAACTTGAAATATCTTCGCGGCAGGGATTCCCCACTCCACTAAGCTTTCTCGAACAAAAGGGCTACAGGCAATAATCCGATCCGCGAGTGAAATCTCTTCCTCTTTTCTCTCTTTTTTTTCTAACGAGTCTCTCACTCCGTCCATCATTCCAATAAATTCTGGATTACTCACTCTTTCATGTTCAATGACTTGCTCCGCTTTTTTCCAATATCCTATAGGTAAATCGTAGAGACATCGGATTCCCTTCGACTTCGCAACACGGAATGTCTCACAGGCTCCATCTTCGTAATGATATACTAAGGAGGGCGAAACTTTTGATTTATTTAAATTCTTAGCGACGAAACGATCGAGTGATCTCCACACCTGATCGACACTCGCCCAACCCACTTCATGCTCGATCAGCGACGGAATACCAATCTTTTGCGAAACATGTCGTACCATTTCTCGATAGGGATGAGACCTTATTTGGCTCTTCTCAATAGAAAACACTCTTCGCTTTAAACTTTTAATCTCCCTCAACAAACCGTTACTTGCCGTGAATCCTGTTGTCGATAGTCCAATCGTTGTCCAAAAAAAATCTAACGATTTCTTCTCTTTGAGTGCCTCTAACACAGCTCTCACATTCGCATTTCCAAAGGGATGCGTTAGCCAAATCATTTTTTAACCTGATTAAAAATCGAGCATAATGACTGAATATAATTCTCTTTTCGATAGGGCTTCAAATGCTCTTCGATTAATTTCCATTCTTCATTGCTATAATCACCCAAAGCCATTGCCTCTCGGATCGCACCTAAACATCCCTCGACACTATTTTTCTCAAAAAAATTCGCCACTTTCCCTGCAGCCTCAGGGAGACCTCCAGAACGGGCACAGACCAAACGGCATCCACAAGCAAGCCCTTCAAGAGCCACTATTCCAAATGGCTCTTCCCAACGAGAAGGAACAATAGCGATCGAATGTTTCGAGTATTCCTTTGCTAATTCCTCCCCACGAAGTGCCCCCAGAAAATTGACTTTCTCTTGAACTCCTAGTTCCTCTGCCAATTGAGCCAGCTTTTCCCTTTCAATCCCTTCTCCAATAATATCAAGAGTCACTGCCTGATTCGTTTTTGAAAACTCCGCTAGCGCTCGAATCGCGATATCCATTCCTTTATCATGAATGAGTCGTCCAACAACGATCCAAGCATTTTTCTCTTTTGCAACCTCTCGACGATAAAATATTCTTGATTCATAAGGGTTTCCTAAAACCTGATATTGCATTCCCAGCTTTTTTCCTAATGCCTCACTATTCACCAAATTTCGTGACCTTGATACAAATAACCTTTTGATGGGTGACATGATCTCCGCTCGACGACTTCCATCCGACAACCAAGTCTGATGAAGCGTTACTGTCGCCGCTCGCACGAATAACCCTGGGAGACCTAAACTGAGTGAGGGATGATTTTGAAAAAGAATGTCTGCTTTTAGACTGAGTTTTAAAAGTGTCAAAAAACTTGGATTTCGTACCACGTCAAAATCATAACTGTTTTCTATGTTCGTCATTGTTTTTGTCACAACAGTCACTTGATGTCCAATTCGTGCTAACTCATCGGCCAGCATTAATGTCGAGTTCTCAATTCCACCCGTTCTTGGCACAAAGACAAAAGATGTAATTAATATATTCATAATTTTATTCCCCTGTGATCTCTCATTAATTCAAACAGATTCTTAAAATAGACATCGCAACGAAATTGTTCTAAATGCTTTTTAATCTCTTCCCATTGATGTGTAGAGTATTTGCCTTGCCTCATCGAATCTTGAATTCCCACTGCACACTCCTCAATACTCTCATTAGCAAAACTAGTTCCTTGCTCCCCTAGAGCCTCGCTTAATCCCCCGACACGGCTATAGACAACTCGACAGCCACAAGCAAGGGCCTCCAAGGCAACGATTCCAAAGGGCTCCTCCCAACGTGACGGGATAAGGCACACTTGATGACTCGCATATACTTCTGCTAACTCATTTCCTTTTAGAACGCCTAAAAAATTGACTGATCGACCGATTCCCATTTCTTTGACTAAATTCTTCAACCGATTCTCTTCATTTCCCTCTCCAATGATTGTTAGTTTAGTTTCAGGATAATGATGCAAAACCTTAAAAAAGGCCTTAATCGCAATATCAATTCCTTTGTCGTAAACCAAACGCCCGACAACGACCACATTTTTTTGGGGCTCTATTTCTTTTCGATTATAGAAAATCCGATCGTCATAGGGATTTCCAATGACAATGCTCTTTGCCCACAACCGATTTGCAATCACTTTACTATTCGAAAATTGAGCTGAAAAACTGCATAAAAATTGTTTAAAAGGAAGCAGCAATTTCGCCCTCAAACTTCCGTCGTTAAGCCACGTATGATGAATGATTACCGTCCTATCAGAATAAAAAAGAAGCGGCCATCCTAATTTAATTGAAAAATTATTTTGTATAATTTGATCCGCTTCCGCATAGCATCTCCATGCTTGATAAGGTGTAGGTTTACGATAAATTTTCCATTCAGAGTCCTCTTTTAAATTCGATGTAGTTTTTGTTACAATAACGACCTCATGTCCCAAGTCTCTCAGATACTGTGCTAAAAGCTTTGTATGGGTTTCAATTCCTCCTGTTTTTGGTTCATAGGCAATTGTCGTGATTAGTAACTTCATGCTCTCCTGTCTTACAAAACCTCTTGTTGATTCCACTCTTTAAAAGTTTCTTTTAGAGAGTCTTCTAAGCTCTTTGGCTTCCATTCCCCTAACCTATTTCTCAATAATTTCTGATCAGAAAGCCAGCGTTGAGGATCGCCTTTGGAAATATTTCCTTCATAAACTGCTTTTTTCTCTTTTCCTGATATTCGAATCATCAGCTCGACGAGTTCTTTTAATCGAATCGACTCCCCTCGTGCAATATTATACCTCGATATACCTGATTGATTTTCAAATTCATAGCTTTTCGCTAAATCTCGAACTCCCTTCGAAAAGTCCTCAATTCCTAAGAAATCTCGAAACTCTTCTCCTGTCCCATAAAGAGTAACATCAGGTTTTATATTTTTTATTTGTCTGTAAATTTCCCAAACTAAGAGCCGTCGTTGTGCGAATCCAAAAAGTGAAAAAAGACGTAAGAGAACGATCCGTTGTTTAAAAATTTGGGCATATTCCTCTCCAATGACCTCGCAACACCATTTATGATAGCCATAGGGAGAACAGGGCTTCGGAGCCGCTGCCTCATGAATCGCTCGATCTCCTTGATCGCCGTAAAGTGCGGCACTCGATGGAAAAATAATTAACGGTCTTTTTTCAGATCGTCTCACGCTTTCAAGCAGGTTCAGCCATGTCAAGGTCGAGGCCCGAAAATCACTAATCGGATGTTCAAAAGAATTTTTAACAGAGGCGGTTCCGATTCCATGAAAAATGACATCAGGATTATACTCAGCGATCACTTTATCCAAGGGATCAACCCCAGCATCTAAAGAGAGATAGTCGCCCCTCCATTTCGCACTCGGTGAACTTTTTCGGTCAATTCCTAATACTTGATCACTCTGATCGATTAGATAATCTCCTAATGAACTGCCGATAAATCCCTGTATTCCTGTAATCAGCCACTTCATAATCGTTTCGTTTTAGAGTTTTGATCCTTCTTATCATTCGTCCAAGCGATCATATTTCGCTCTAACTCCCGAATGCTATTTTCCCAATAAAATTGACTTACCTTCTTTCTGCCTTCTAAAGAGATTCGCTGCCATTGGGACTCGTTGTCTAATAAATCAAGAATTCCTTTTTCCATTCCCTTCTCATCATTGAACTCAAATATAAGCCCTTCTTGACCTGAGACTAACTCTGCACCAAACCCAGTGGGTGTGGTCACCACCACGCACCCACAAGCCATTGCCTCACTCGTCGCCATTCCAAAACCCTCATATTGAGTCGGCAGAAAAAAAACCTTCGTTTTATCCAAAACTTCCCGCAACTCCCTAGAATCATGGGGGGGATAAACGATCACTTGTGAACGAACGGATTCTGAATAAAGAGATTGTATTTCGTTGGCCCTCATCCCTGTTCCTAAAACTGCTATCTGTACGGATGTTTTATTTTTCAAAATCGAGGAAGTCACGCGAACAAATAGATCGATCCCTTTTCTCGCAATCCACGATCCGTTAAAGGCGATTGAAATCGTTCGCTCTTTTCCTTCTCGATCTTGAAGCAAATAGGGATCGACTCCCGGCGGAATTACCGCCGTTTGATTTCGCTCGTAGTACCCCCGACGAATCATCTCCTCAACATCCCCTCCTGACCCGCAAATAAGAGCCTCTGTCTGTCGAAATGCTTTTTTTGATAGAGGATAATACAAAAACTGATCCCACCATCGTCTCAATTGTTTCTTCCAGTTTTCTGGCGCCCCTTCCATTGCCCAGAGGCGTTCCATCATGATGATTTCAACCCCATCGCTACCGGAAATGATGAATGGCCTTGGCAATTGTTTTCGTAACCAAGATGAAATACTCCAAAATTCATCTCCATAAAGGAGAACGGCATCATACCCTTGATTAATCTTCGATTGCCTCGATTTGTGCCAGCTTCCCCAAGATTGACGGAGTTTTTTGGCTGGTGTACGAGTTCCGTAACGCCACTCATAATCTTTTGGCTCCCATACATCTACTTGATGCCCAAGTTTTTTAAGTCCTTCTGACCATTGTATGCGCGTCTTCCCAGATCCTAATCGTGAATCAAGCGGAACATTGCCAATCATTAAAAGACGCATCAAGAAAATCTCTTCTAAAATCTTTACTCTATTTTCCGTAAATTTGATGATATCCCGAACGGAGATGACTTAATAACCTCCTCCATCGTGGGGTTCTATGATGTAATGTATTTGCAATATATCGATCTAACTCATTTTGAACTTCCTGGCGCTCCTCGTTTGAATAATGCTTAAAAAAGAGTTCATTGATCGCAATATTCCGATTTAATGCGCAACCCGCGTAGTGAATTAAATAAGGCTTTCTCGATGGCTCTTTCCAAAAAGATTCATAATGAACGGTTTGATTATGTTCATAATCACCCGCCCAAGTTGACTCCATACAAGTGGGAGGAAGTGTTAAGTTTTGCATCTGAACACCGGAGACGAGCACAAGTAAATTCATTCCCGCTTGTTCGTGAAAACGTCCATCTAATGCGGTTCCAGAAATCCCCTGCTCCTTTAATTTATTTTTTAGCTGTTCAAAAGAATAGAGGATTTGATCGCAGGCAAATTGTCCGGAATTAAAAGAATACCTCTGCCACGTGGTACTCTTCCTCTCAAAGAACATCCTCGACTCTGCCGTACAGGTGTGATCGAAATCGTGCCAGTGGTTACAGGTCGCAATAAATCCCTGATAGGGTAAAAGCGCCTCCTCTGGATTTTCTATAAATGCGACATCGCAATCAACAAAGTGGTAGTTTTCGATCATTAAACATTGATATTTTCCAGCCCTCGAATGAGCCCCATTCGCCATCAACCAATCGTGCAGCTCTTGATCTCTCCACCAAGTACATCCCTCAGGAAGTTCAAAGTATTCTGGATCACGATCATGGGGAATCACAAGCACAGGCAGTTGACACCCTGTCGCACGTAACGACCTCACCATTCCGATCAGCTGCCATTGCACCGCTCGATTTGCCATCGTTACGATCTTTTCAAGTTTCATTCATTTCCTTCTGTAAATTGATATCTTTTAAAGCAGGGGCATATTTTTGATCCCAATGCTGAACCTCTAAGAATGAAAGATTTTGAAGATGCGCTTTCATAACCGTAAAGGATTCGTATAAACAGCCGGTCATAGCGCTCTCTAGATGTCCTACCCAAGTCACTCTATTATTCCAAAATCGCCCACTTTTTTCCCAAAGATCAAGTTGAACACGATTTAAAAGATACATCCCCCCATGCGGATTTCCACATTCACCAAAATGGATCCCCTCAAAAATAAAACGTGAAAATCGATTCCAATGAAATGATTTTCCTGCCCCTTTCCATGCGAGATCAAAATAAACTTTTTCTCCACGACACATTTCAAATCGATGAGGCATTAATAAAAAATGAGGGTCTTTCATCGAACGATTGAAAAAATCATATTTCTTAATAAATAATGAATCTTGAATCACAATATCATCTTCTATGGCTAAGAACCAATCATGATCATTTTTTCTTCGAATAAACTCTTCTTGTGCGCAAAATTCTAGGCACATCGGATCCCCTTCATACTCCTCATTCACATTAATTTTAGAATGATGAAAATCAGAAATTCCTTTTAATACCTCGCATCCCTTCATTGTATGAATCATGACTTTTAATTCATAATCTGAAAAACTTCTCCAAATTCCTTCAAGCGTCTTCTCTAAACGATCCGCCTTTACCTTAAACAACTCTTGATCTGTAACCGTTTGAGGAGTCACATAGTGAGCAACAACGATTAACAAACGCTCCTTCTTTTTATCAGAGATGTCTTTGTCCGCGAAATAATCAATCACTTCATCTCGTCGATGAAAAAGAGTTAAACGAATACGTTGAGCACTCCACTTCCAAAGGCTGATTATTCCATAAAGCAACTTTATCACGAAATTAAACAGACGCCTCCTTTCCACTTTCACTTTACTCCTCCCCCATATTGAAACCAATAGTCTCCCACATCCTGACTATCTCCTCCCCATTTCTCTTCCTTTGACTTGAGTCTCTCGCCTCCCTCAATTTCCCCACAGCAACTAAAACCGTGTTCCTCAAGAAACAAATAGGCATCAGACTGATAGGCCGTTTCTAAGTGAATCGATCGAATAATTCCCTTTTTGAATGAGTCCTCAAATCCAGAAAGAACTTGGTATTCTGCCCTTTCAACGTCGACCTTCATTAAATCAATTCGATCAATTTGATTGAATCGGATATAATCATCCCCTGTCACTGTTTCAACCGTAATAACGCTGTTCGTCGATTCAATGAGAGAATGGCGAATTAATGACGACGTTCCAGAATTATGACGATCTTCCGAAAGGAAAAATTCTAATTTTTCTCCTGATTTATTCCAAAGAGCTTTCTCCACTAAAGTGACTCGATGATTCCACTCATTTAATTCAATGGATCTTTTGAGCATCTGAAAATTAGTCGGATTTGGTTCAAAACTAAATACTTTTATCTCCTGCGCGGCTACGGCAAATGTCCAATGCCCCATATTGGCCCCCACATCAAAAAAACAGTCTCCTTTCTTAAGGGTCTCTAAACAAAAGGAAGGGACTTGTGGCTTTTTGAAAAAATAAGAAAACAGTCCATGAGATTCTGCAATATTCACCCAAAAACGATATCTCCCCATTTCAGCGACTCGTTCCTCTCTTTTTTCTAAACAATCAACTAACGAAAAAGCAAGTCTTCCTGGTCTGAATAGCTTTCGTAAAAAATAATGCCTACATAATAATAAAATACTTTTTTCGGTTTTTTTCTTTCCTAAGAAAAAAGTTACAAAATGAACGAGCTTATCTGAAATAATATTTTTCATGGAATTAAGAGAATCTCATTGCGATATTGGCGAATCGAACGAAAAGTACGTCCTCCCACTTTCAACGGAGTAAATCTCTTCTGTGAATCGGGGATCATACATTCCATATAGTAGGCACTCAAAATCCATAGATCATTCTCATTTTTTGATTTCATCGTTCTTAAATGAGCAACCCAACTTCTTCCCTCTTGAGGAATACAATATTCAGCGCAAACAGTTCCTGCAGGCGCTTGATAATCAAAAAGATAGCGCCAACTATCGGTGCTCATTATCAGATTCTTTTCAGGATGTTTTTGTATATAAGATTTTATTTCAGCCAACTTTTGCGGATCATACTCTGTTTGAAAAAAGAAAGGAATCACTTTTAGTACAAGCGCAAGCGGAACTGCAAGCAAGGCTCCTTGAATCGCAAATCGATTGATTCGTGTTTGTCTTACCTGTTGATTAAGATGGCTGATCACTATCACATAAATGAGCGTCCATGTAGGAATAATAAGAATTAGAAAAACACTATAAAGAGCTCCTGCAAAAATCAGGCCGACAAAGTAAATGATGGAGACTAAGAGATGCACTCGTGGAGTTGATTTCCACTGGCTTATTTGTACTGCAAAAAGATACACGCTTAAGAGATACCCCGTTCCATACAATAATAGATTCCAACCGTTCGTGATTGATTTCCAAGCATAAAACCACCCCTCCATCCAATTGGTCGCATCAAAAGGAGTCGCATTCAATTTTGCAACACGAGTATAGGCTTCAAGCCAATCTAAATAACGAAATTCAACGCTTCCCCCATAAATCAATAAAGTTACCAACGCTGCCAATAATACCGTCGCAATATCTTTATAAATGGAAAACGCCTCTTCTCCAACAGTTTTAAAACGTAAATAGATCCAACCTAATCCCACTGGGAGCGCAAAAGCAATCATATAACTGAGAGTTGTGATGCTAAGCCCGATCATCACCCATCCTAATGCAAGCCATACTCTTTTAGAAGAACTCAAAAAGACAAGGCCTCCAATAAAGAGTGCATTTGCAAAAAAATTAGGCCTCATTCCCATCTCTAATATTCCCGCGGTATAAACGAGAATTGCCGCCATAATTAAATAATAGGGTATTTTAAGTTTTCTTAGCGCAATCGCGAATCCAATCGAAAATAGTAAATTGATGATCCCCCAAAATGCCAAAATCACCGTTGTCGAAATTCCCCCTATTTTTAGCCAATAACCTAATATCCAAGAATAAAAGGTCACATAAGGGAAAATAGTGAAGTTTTCAAGTAAGCCCGGAGTTAATGTATTCCAAATTCTACCCTTTTCAGCAAAATGAATTGCCGCGCCAACATAAACGGTATCATCGGCAAAAGCCTCGGGATACCCTTTCAAAAATAGAACTCCCCAATATACAACGATTAATGCTATAAAAATAGTAAAACTATATTTCTTAAAATTCATTATAACCTTATTTCTTTTCTAACACGACCAACATTCTCGACGCAAAAAGGAAAGGAAATAGATCTAAGAAAGTTTCTAATTTTTGAACAATTCCTCTCCAAGTCGTCGGACTGAGTTGCCTTCCACTAAATCCGCCGCTTAATAAATAATTAAGCGCACTAAAAGTTTTTACTTTTCGAACTTTCATAAAGGAGTCAATTTTCCTGTCATGATTATTATTTCTAAAGATACGCCAAGCGTTCCCCTGAGCTGCGTAATACTGAGTCTTATTTAAATTAACCTCTTGAGGTGAATTCCACGAAATTTCCTTCAGAAGTCCCAAGGGCTCGGGATGAAATAAGCCGTAAACGACTTTTCCCATGAATCCCATTGCCGGCTCGAAAATGATAACTCTTCCCCCTTTTTTTAATACCCGATGAAATTCTTTCATCGCCTCCCCTGGATATTCTAAATGATGCCAAACATCAAAAATGATTAAATTTGAAAGTGTCTCACTTTCAAAACTTAATGCATAAGCACTTTCTTGCCGATGAATCCATGGATTCAAAAAAAGGTCAGTTAAAATACAGTCCGGAATCACCTCTTTCATTTTTCCAATTCCAGACCCTAATTCTGCAATTTTTCCCTCAATCTCGTAGGTTAAGCAGCTCGCAATCTCCCGGTAAAATCGTAAGTACTCAAGACGCAATAATTCCTTTCGATCCCAGCTTTTTAAATTTTCTTGGATCTCACGATTATGCCTGTCGATACTCGATTGATCTGAATGAGGCATCACTTTATTGACCTAAACAAATTTTATTTTACGTGCTGCAAAAAATACCATTTTTAATAAAAGCCATCCATGTTTCCAACGCTCAATATTGGTGGTCCCGTAGGTTCGATTGGCATAACGAATCGGAATATCTACAATTTTCATATTTTGATGACAGGCTCCAAACAATAAATCAAAATCTCCAAAAGGATCAAAATCCCCAAAATAATCGCGATCCCTTGCAATTCTTTCATAGTCTTTTTTCCATAATACTTTCGTTCCACAAAGTGTATCTTTCACTGATTGACTGAGGAGCCAACTAAAAGCAATGCTGAAAAACTTATTCGCAATCAGATTAAAGAACCGCATCGCTTCATCTTCCATGGGATAGATCAATCGAACGCCATTCGCAAACTCTGCATGACCAGAGGCCAAGGCATTATAAAACTTAGGAAGTTCTTCAGGTGCAACAGTAAGATCGGCATCAAGGATCATCAAAATGTCACCCGACGCGGCCTCAAATCCGACGCGAACGGCATCTCCTTTTCCTTTCCCTTTTTGTTGCATTGTTAATATCTTATAATCTGGATACTTCTCTTTGATTTCTAATATCTTTTTCCATGTATTATCTTTCGAATTTCCTTCGACAAAAATAATCTCTTGATTCTCAGAAAATATCGGCATTCTTAAAATGGCACTTTCAATATTTCCTTCCTCGTTGCGCGCGGGGATCACAATCGAAACGGAGGGCTTTTTTTCTGGGGCATTTACTATTTCTTTACGAGCGACCATAAATACCGTTAATCCCATCCAATCTACAAGAGGGGCTAAATAACGGTTTAAAAACGTATCAATTCCCAAAAAAGGGAGAGGAACTAAGATTCGGCTTTTTTTGGTTATCAAACTCCATCCACAAAGCTTTAGAAGACTTTCAACGTCATCTGAACTTAACCAATTTGACTCCTGCTGCTTTGCCTTAAATCCTAAAAGAATTCCCAACGATACAAACGGTCTCCAGAGATGATTGAAAAAGTTTAAGCAAAGTCTTGTTTTTTCATGACTACAGTGTGCGATATTTTCAAATATCTTTTGAACATCCGCCGCAAAATTGATCGTATCCGATATGAGGATGTAATCAAATTGACGATCCATCGTAAACTCCTCCCCAGAACCTACATAAAACTTCCCATAAGGAACATTTTGCTTTGCCGCTTCGATTTGGGTTGAGGACAAATCAACCCCAACGACATCACGATTCTTTAACAACGCAAGAAGCTCTCCATTTCCACATCCGACTTCAAGTATACTTGCCTCCTTTGGAATCATAATCCCATAATAGCAGGCAAGAAGTTTTCGATAATGTCGTCCAGCCCAATTTGACTCCCGACCATTCTCGTTATAAAATTTCGCCAGTTTTTTGAGTTGATTCGAATATACCGCTTTCATATTTTAATTCCTCTCTTTTGCGACTCGTGTCGCAACAAAGTTAGTCCACGTCCCTTGTGAACGATCCATTATTTCAGATCTGTTGAGGGAGAGAAACTCCCCTTCATTGATGACTCCAACCGTGTAACGACACTCATGCAGCAAGCCGATTAATTCCTCAGGCTGATCTCCAACTCTTTTTAATCCTTCTGGCCAAAACTCAAAAAATATCACTTGTGGTCCTTCAGTTTTGAGCTGCGGCATTAATCCCTTCAGAACACTCAATTCATATCCTTGAACATCAATCTTTAAAAAATCAATTGCTCCAACATCAATAAATTCGTCAAGCCGGCAAATCTTTACTTTCAACCCAGTGCCATTTTCCGAAAGTCGATTATCTCCTCGATTCAACGTGCCGATTTCAAGATGCCCTGACGTTTGCTTATCTCCCAGTCCACATTCCTCGAGTCGGAGGTTTTCGATTTTATTCATTAAAATATTTTGTCGTAGCGATTGAGCAAGTTTTACTTCCGGCTCAAAAGCAATAACGCGTCCTTTTTCTCCGACAAGTTTTGCTGCGAGCAGCGCAAAAATTCCCTGATTCGCTCCTGCGTCAACAACCGTCATCCCTGGCTTTATAAATGAATGATAAATCGCCACTTCCTCTTTTCCCATGAATGATAATTTATGAAGAATAAGGGCTAACCAACGATCTAAGGTACAGGGAGTGTACTCATATCCCCAAAGTTTAACTTTTAAGTAACGTAGCATATAGTCTTCTTTTAAATTTTTGTGTAGAGTTGCTTTTCACCATAACGTTTTATCGAAAATCCATTTTTTTGCATCTCTCGATCAAAAAGCTCTATAGGACCATGAATTTCAACAAGAACCCATTTTACTTTTTTAAGCCACTGATTCTGACTTAAAATTAATTCTTTCTCGGCTCCTTCAACATCCAATTTTACCAAAATCGTTCGATCCGATTGAATCTCTAAAAAAATATCATTTAATGAAATTGCCTCAATGGACCCCTCTTTTTTTCTCTCAGATTTTTCAAATTGATACGCCCAGGGCAAAGCCTCTGGGTTTTTTAAAGTTAAATGACAACGACTACTCCACAGTCCCTGGTTCAACAAAGTGACTCCTTCCAACATTTGGCAGTTCCTTTCAGCACACTCGTAGTTCCCTGGATCAGGCTCATACCCTTGTATTTCTGCATTACTAAATTTTTCGCGAAAATATCGGACGGAGAGACCAATATTGGCCCCGCCATCGATGATCAGATCTGGATCAGTCTCTAATTCAAAATTGTTCATTTCTTCAATCATTTGAATTAAGACAGAAAAATCACTGCTCGATCGACGAATAAAAACTTTTCCTCCCAACGCCTTTGAACGAATCGTTAGCAACTCTTTATTAATTAGTTTTTGATAAACAAACTGAATTAATTGAAGTAATCCAAAATACCGATAAAAAAGAAGTACGGCTTTTAATTTATAAAACATGATTCTTACCTAAATTCTTTAGTACAACAGGGATGCCCTTCAAATACATTAAATGTCGCACAGGCCCCATAAAGTGTCTCATCACTATCTTTGAATAGTCGTGATCTTTCTGAAAATAAAACTGCCGGTTACAAGACACAACGTACTCCTCCATCGGTAAAAGCTTCGAATCCAATGCCTTGAGAAGCGCAGCAAGTACGGTCTGATCGATAAACCAAGCATTCGGATCACAGTTTTTTGGATTTAGCCACGGCTCAATCTGATCAAGTTGAAGTTTGCCTTTACTTAAAAAAAATAAACCACTGTTATATTGGTCTAAAAACGGCGTATTGGTTTCTCGAAATACATTCAAAAGTCGTACATCTCCTCGAATTCCTTCATAGGCATTTACATGCCAAACTCCATTTCCTGTTCGAATCGATTCCTCTAATTCTACTGGTCGTTTGAAAAACAGTATATCTGAATCACTGTAAAGAACTGCCCGATCCTCACTTTCAATCGCTGGAATCGCTAATTTTCGTGCACTTGAATTTGTTTGAGCCGCTTTTTTTAAAAAAAGGTACTGCTCCGGAATCTGATCAATGATCTCGTGTGAAAGTTTTATTTTTGCATGGGGAAATAACTTAGAAATTTTCCTTTTTTCCTCTTCATCAATTCTACCGTCGATGTAAAAAACGATTTCAGGCCTCGACCGTATTGAGGTGATTATTGAGTACGCACTCCACATCGCTTCAACGATTGTCTCTTCAGTACTTAAGAGAACAAGTTTCCATGAACTATTCAGATCACTTTCTAACGGGCTTTGTTCCCATATCTTATTGAGTAGCGGGTAAGGTCTTTGCCTTTCCCAATACCAGATTAAACGTGTGAATAGTTTTTTTTGAATTGCTTTAATCAAAGGCATTTTAATAAATAATTCCAAATTTTTGAGATTTGTACGTCGATCAACCTCTTCATTTTTGTTAAAATTTTGAACTTTAAATGCTTCCGTCGAATCTCGCTTGAGGAAAAAGGATCCGATATGCCTTCCAAGATCTCTGGATGATCTAAACAATAATAACGGAATGCAACCTGTATTTGCGTGCCATTCGATAATGTTGAGTATTGATACGGAATGCGCTCGTATTTCTCTAAGTCAAAATTGAGAAGTTCCCGATAGTATCCTTTTTTCAAAGTATCAATTGCATTCCCTTCTTTCAAATAATCTCGATTATCATTTGTTTTTGAAAGTCTGTTACTCACCTTTACGTTAAATCCACTAAAATGAAAAAAACGGAGCGGCACTGAATCGACTAAATATTGATTCTCATGTATTTTTAAATTTCTCTCGTGAATATTCCAATAGGCGACATTACAGCCAATATCTCTGATCATTTTTGTTTTCGGAAAGAATAGAGGGACAACATCTAAAAATCTCTGATCGCCAAAAAAACCGTTATTTGTATCAAAGCGACAATGATTTGTCAGCCATTCCTGCCACCACCTTAAAAAAGCTTCCGTTTCTTCACATCTTTCTAAAATCATAAAACCGGCGTTATAAAGCCCCGAAAGACGGTACGAACGAGCATCCGGATAACAACCGTCTAGTGGATATTCAGAAAGGGTTGTTGGGCAAAATGCGATCGGATGTCCGGAACAGTCTTGAATCACAGATTCTATCGAACTCTTAAACCACAGATCCAAGTCAAAATAGATAATTCTTTTTAGATCATTTAAATTAAAGAAGTATTGATGCACCCATGGACGAATGGCTGTTGCGAGTTCTGAAACTCCATATTTTATTCTAAAATGTTCAAGGCCTTTAATTCCGATTTCTTCCAATAAATAAATCTCACCAGGGAATTTTGATAAATCGATTTCCCCATTACCATCAATTAAAACAACAGAAATCTTTGAGTCGGGATGATGACGAATAATGCTTTGTGCCGCGACGCAGAGATGCGCCCAATAATTTCGACTCCCAATCGTAACCCACTCTGTTTTTTGAGGCATGAAGAATGACAAAATTAGATCTTAATCAGGTGCTTAATTCTTGTTTTAATTTTTAAGTAAATTCTGACGCGTGCTAATTCTTGAAGAACGATAAAGCGCCAAACTACAACGAGAGCAAATAATAAACTGTAGCTTATGGCAGTAAGTTTTCCTCTTGTCTTAAAAAAATATTTTACGGCACTTTTAATGATTCTTAATCGCAGATATCGTTGATCAAAAAAACTTTGATGTTGAGCAGAATTATTATATTTCTTTGAAGCTGACAATCCCCCCAATGCTCGATATATGTTAACCTTTCGAATTGTTTTTACTTTTCCTTCTAAAATCAACTCCGTCAAAAAGAGAATATCAGAGCCAAAAAAAACTTCTAAATGTTTATTTCGAACTATCGAAGTTCGATACACCCCGTAAAACACGCTGTTTCCTAATACCTTAGACCAATACTTCAATACTCGAATCAATGGAACATTCGAAAATAGATTAATATGATCGCAATAATATCTCTCCTGGCTTTCATTTGTTAAAATCCCTTGACCACTCACCAAGACGAACTCCGAATTGCTTTCGAGCTCAATTACAGACTCTTTAATGTAATCCGGATCTATCCAGTCATCGTCCGCAAGCCACATGAAATATTTAGTCTCTACGAGTCTTAACAAATACATTAAATTTCCTTCACAACCCAAATTATTCTTTTGTCGAATTAATACAATATCGGCTCCCTTTAATTGATGCAAATGAACAAGCCGCTCAACTTCGTCACTATTATCATTATCAGAAACGAGGATTTTAATTTTAGTATAGCTTTGTCGAATAACTGACTCAAGTGCACGACTAAGTCCTTCTACTCTTTTATAAGTTGGAATACAAACCGTTACGAGAGGCTCTAATTCATTATCTGTATTCATTTAATAATATGCATTCTTTTACACCAACAATTTAACGGCGCTCCCTTAGAATAGTAACCGATCATTTGTGCAGGATCGAGATGTTCACGATATCGCTTTTGAATGAAACTGAGATTTTTCCAGCTGTAGTCTGGCTTTTCTACGTTGTCTACAAACTCATTGATTGCTTCAACAATCTCAACTTCACTCATGTATTTTAATTCGATATTTAATTTCTCTGCATCATCATTATAAAGAGAAAAAACAATCGGACTTGCTAATATCTCCTTCAATGAGAGTTCTTTTCCGCCAATCCAAGAATAGTTTTTTGAATAAAACCGATGATTAAATAAAAGCGTTGAAAGTCCAAATGTCGTGTAATTTAATACTAAAACCGGTTTTTTAAATAAGTGAGCATAATTTGTAGGTCCTGAACAACATCCAATAAAAAGCTCACACTCCGAAACGATTAATAGGTCGTTTTCAATATTTTGAATGGCACTCTTTCCATACCGAATAATAGCATTTGAATCTGAAATCGAATCTAAGAATTCAAAATCGGGAGCATCAGGTCCGATTAATACAATTTGATAACCTCGTTTTACAAGTGATTTAATGCCTAAGTGATAACTTTCTGAATTTAACACAGTAGAGGATCTGTTACTATCGGTTATATTATTTCGTATTTGCAAGCAAATATACGGCTTACGGATTTTAAGCGCTTTATGAAGTTTCCGCACTTTCTCTTTATTCTCTCCAGGATATCTCCAACAAACTTCGAATAATTCTTCGTAATCTTTAATATAGGAGATATGGCCCTGAAAGACTTGACAAAGCACAGCGGCATTTTTTGCGTTTTCATATCTTTTCTGATATTCGCGACTATAATGATTTAATCCCTCCCAAGAATCTTCACATGTTTCTAAATTTAGCAACATGTTCTCTGGAATAAATTTCTCAAGACATTCCAGAGAAAATTTATAAATCAAATTTTCAAATCTCGTTTCTTTCGGTTTTTGTTCACTGTCTTGAAGCGGATTCTCTTTGATCACCTCTGCCAGAAAATCGACTTCATTGATGATTCTATTTTCCCCAAAAAGAAAGCGAATAATTTCAAAATGTGGAAATAATGGAACCCCTAAAAATTGAAATTTTTGATTGCTCTTTTTTTCTAATAGATAAATGCTATGAAAATAAACAAGACTATCTCCTATTCCTCTTAATCGACAGATCGCAAATCGATCACCTACTGTGATTTTATTTTTAATTTGACGAGCAAGACAGCGCTTGAACAATCCGAGAGAGAAGCTTGCTCTGAAAAATGGACTTTCCCGCAATAAAGTCTTTTTGATTTGTAATGCATTAAGGCGAAATTGCCTGTTCGTAATATTCTTTAAATATTCCTCTGAAACTAAAGTTGCGAGATAATAAATGACCTTTAAATAGTAATCGCAGATTCTAAATCTAACTTTAAATATAAATATTTCGAACGTCATAGAACGACAACGAAGCGCTGCCAACTTCTTTATGAAAAATAAAATTTTATTCTCTTAACTATTTTCTTGATAATCGTCTTTTTAATTTCTGCAAAAGACATTTGTTCTACGTTGTTGGGTGGCTCGTATTTAAGTAATGTACTCTCAATGTTTGTTTCTTTATAGTGAGGATAATACTCATATAAAGGAGTCACCCATTTACTCTGATACAATTGATTCATTTGCATCCCGTTGAAGGTGAAATATTTCGTTAAAAACTTATTTGCATACTTATCAAGTTCGTAAGCATTATTGATACGATACTCGTTACAGTCAATTTTTGCATGATTCTCCCGAACATAGGATCTTTGTTCTAAAGGATTTTCCTCTTTTCTTTGACCGGCTTCAATATCTGCAACTCTTTTAATTTCTAGAAATCGTTTATAAGCTTTTTCTGCTTTTTCTCGATCAACGCTTTTTGCATATCGATCAAATTTTTCCATATCTCCTTTTTGCAGAAGAGGTTGTCTTACATAGATCTCACTAATATCCATGTACATTTTATAAAAGAACTCTTCATAATCAAAATCGATTTGATGCTCACCAAAGTATTCAGGATACTTTTCTTTTCCCACAGACAGGGCTGAAGCCACGTAATTAAAGAGCGTAAATATCTTAATCGGATGATAGGGCATAGGATCCGTATCTCCAAATTCATCAAAAAATGTTTTTTGTCTTTTTTCCGTTTCTTTGGGAGCCCTTTTGTCATGCCCTATTGCATTACTATTGGCTGATTTACCTCCAAATCCAATCGGGAAATCAATAAAGTAATATTTGCATTTCGACTCTGCGAGCAATAACACAGAACTTGTTAAATCTGGGGCCCAATGCCAACAAATCCTTTCGTGTTTCTTCTTCACCGCATCCGCAATTTCTTTTCTAAATATCAATGCCAGTGCATGTGGAAAAAATTCGCAGGAGATCTTTCCATATTCTCGTAAAATGTAAGGAACATTAAACTCATAAACACCACCCGTCACGTTTCTCTGAAATGAAAAAGTATTTTCTTCCTCTTGTTTGTGCCATGCTGGATGATAATATTGCCCCAGTCTCCATCCGACCATATTCGGTCGATGTTCATGTAAGAAGTCAAGCATCTGATTTCGAAATCCAGAAATTAGACAAATATCATCATCTCCGTTAAACATGATGTACTCCCCACTTGCTTTCTGCCACGCAAACTCCCAATGATCTGGCATTGAGAGTCTTTTATCGGTTCGTACATATCGGATTTTTCCTTCTTTAATCCACACCTCTAAAGCTTGATAAGTTTCTGGTGTTGAGAAATTATCCGAAACTAAAATTTCAACGTTTTTTTCGTAAAAATAATCGACATAAGCTTTTACGGTATGAACAAGTAATACGGCTCGATCACAGGTCGGGATCACAATGCTTAATAATGGATTCATTCTTTTTCCTTTCAATTAGAGTTTACATGCCACTTAAGCAAAGGCCTTACGACACCTGGAATCGATTGCGAATATCGAGGGCGGCTATTTAAATTCTCGAATCCATCCCTGACATTAACGGTAATGCAGTGATGTTCATAAAAATGGACTCTTGTTGGATCATAAGAACTCACCGCAACACTAATAAAATAGGCTCCATCGTTTAACAAGTTTTCTGGAACCACACATTTAATTTTGTAACGGCCTTCTTTTTCAAAGGAGCAGTTCATTCCGTGCACAATAAATACGCAGATCCCCCCTGAATTATAAAAGTGGAGATTTGGAATAAGTGTGACCACTCTTGCTTTTAAAACATCGACGACCATTTCAACCTGCCAAGAATCTGAAACATCCACTTCAGAAACTACTTCATCTTTCTGATTCATGATCGAGACTTTTTTCAACTCCACAATTTCGTCTCCGACCTTTTTACTCAATTGATCAAAACTCACGCAACTTGAGGAATGTCCTCCTTGTTGATAATATTGAAGGACTACGTCAGAAATAGGTCCACCATGAGTAAGTCGACCCTCTTGAAGAAGAAGTCCTTGTCGACACAGAGAGGTAACGCTCGGCATATTATGACTAACTAAAATTACTGTTCTTCCACTGCCGACCGCTCTTCGTATTGTTCCAAAGCATCTTTCTTGAAATTTAATATCTCCCACGGCAAGAACCTCATCAATGACTAAAATATCCGATTCGAGATGAGCTGCGACTGAAAATGCTAAACGAACATACATTCCTGAAGAGTAATGTTTAACCGGGGTATCAATAAATTTCTCTGTTTCAGCAAAAGCCACGATCTCATCAAATTTCTTACGCACCTCTTTTTGCGTCATTCCGAGAATCGTTCCATTTAAAAAAATGTTTTCTCGCCCCGTCAGTTCGGGATGAAAGCCTGTCCCCACCTCTAAAAGACTTGCGAGCTTCCCTCGTACCACAATTCGGCCATGCGTCGGAGGGGTTATCCGACTCATTATTTTTAGAAGTGTACTTTTCCCTGCTCCATTACGTCCAATGACCCCAAGAACTTCCCCTTCATTTAAAGTGAAACTGACATCTTTCAGTGCGAAAAATGATTTTTCTTGATTTTCTTTCTGTCTCGAATGAAGAGTCTCTTTTTTCTGAAACAAACGCGCGAGTTGATGACGCAATCCATCGGTTGAGCGTTTTTCTCCGAGTTTGTACTCTTTGGAGACTCCTTCAAATTCGATCACCGGCTTCATTGAACTTTCTTTAACCAAGCGCCAGGCCAGTGTGTAAAATTGTCTTTTAAACCATTACTTTCATTAAAGGGCCATGCCGGTTGTTCCTCTTTAAATTCTGGATGTTTCTTTAAAAAGTCTTGAGCGGCCTCGTAAGGATTGTCTAATTTCCATTCTGGTTTTCCCAAAGACAAATCGGCGACATCTTTCATCACTCCATCGGTGGCAACAATATAGGAGCCTGTCGTTACTAAATCGGCATAAGCCTCAAGTTCAGCACAAACGTGTTCACGTGAGTGACATGAATCTAAAATGACGAGCACCTGCTTTGCATTTTTAGCCCTCTCATGGACTTGCTTGACAATTTCTGGAGCGATTGAGCTTCCTTCAATGAGTTCAATATAAGGAAAGAGTTCATGGGATTCGATCGCCTTTCGATTGTGTGGTCGAATTTCGATATCGACTCCAATAATTTTACAATCCCATCCCCCCGCTTTACAAATCGAAGCATGAAACATCAATGATCCTCCATGAGCCACTCCGGTCTCAATAATCAAATCCGGCTTTAGCTGATAAATGACCTCTTGAAGTCGGATTACATCTTCCGGAAGTTGAATCATTGGTCGTCCCATCCAAGAAAAGGTGTATGTATATTTTTGGTTCCATCCGACTTTAAGCCAGCTCTTGTTCATGATTTCGAAAGCTCGATTTGAATACAGCGGAATAACTTCGCTCTTTCCGTTCTCAATAAGTTCGAAACTTTTTTCCTCTTCATTAACGATAAATTTCATATTTTTTTAACCTTTTAATTTTATAATTCGCTCTGTTTATTTCTCGATTAAACAACTTTAATGTCAGGCACTGGAATAATAAACTTTCCGCCCTTATTAGAATATTCCTTTTGTTGAAGTAAAATTTCTTCCGCAAAATTCCATGTTAACAGGAGAGTATAGTCAGGCTGACTTTTTAACAGTTTATCCACGGAAAAAATCGGAATATGGGTTCCCGGAGTAAACTTATTTTGTTTGTGAGGACTACGATCGACAATAAAGTCAATTTCACCAGAGCCCAGTCCGTAAAAATTGAGTAAAGTTGTACTTTTAGCGGAGGCTCCGTAGGCAGCTACTCGTTTTCCTTCTGCCCGAAGATTTCTAATAAATTGTACCGTTTTTTCCTTTAATTCTCCTACCCGTTTTGAAAAATCAGCGTAATAGTCAATTGTGTTTACTCCTATCTTCTCCTCTAATTTCAAGATCTCTTCAACTGATTTCTCGACTGGGTGCGCTCCTTTCTTTGAGGTAAAAACACGCAGTGAACCTCCATGAATCGCAACTCGTTCACATCGATTCACTTCAAGTCCGTTTGCCTCATAAACACCTTTGAGTGCAAATAAACTGAAATAGTAGACATGCTCATGATAAATCGTATCGAACTCTAGTTTCTCAACGAGATCCACCAAGTAGGGGAATTCAATCACACATCGTCCCTGATCTTTAATCAGTATTTGAATCCCCTTAATAAAATCATGGATATCGGGGGCATGCGCTAAAACATTATTCCCCAAGATCAAATCGGCCTTCCCTTTTTGAGTCACGATTTCTTCAGCGGTCTGACAGCCGAAAAACTTTTCCGTTGTTTCCACTCCTATTTGCCGGGCAACTTTGGCAATATTATGAGCAGGCTCTACTCCTAAAACGGGAATTCCTTGAGCGACAAAGTTTTTTAATAAGTATCCATCATTGCTTGCAATCTCAACGACAAACGACTGACTATTAAGCCCCATCTCCTCTTGGTATCGTTGCGTACATTTTTTAGCATGAGCCAACATCGTATCCGAATACGAGGAAAAATAGAGATACTCTTCAAAAAGAATCGTCGGTGGAATGGTATCGACGATTTGAACCATATGACAGTGATTGCATACGACTTGTCGAAGTGGATATTTCGGCTCTGCTTTATAAAGATCTTCGTGACGTAATAAATTATTTGCGAGAGGTTGTATCCCTAAGTTAAGCACTAAACTCAACTCTTCACTTTCGCATGCCCTACATTTAAAGTTTTTAAGATTTAATGTTTCCATAGAACTCCATTGGTTTTGTTGATACTTTTACTGAAAGTAAACTAAATCATAATCTCCTGAATATCCGGTTTTTTGAAAGATCCATTCCCATTCAAGAGGAGTAAAAAAACATTCACAGGTCAATTGCCAATACAGCAAATTGACTTTTTCTTGTTCATTTCGATACCCATCCATCACAATAAATTTATGATTTTTCCCCACCCTCTCAATTTCTTGAAGAGCTTTCTCTAATTCGGGAAGTCTTAAATTGTGTAACGTATTAATGGAGATCACAAGATCGAAATAGTTCTCCGTAAATGGTAGTGAGGTTGCCAGTCCTCCCTGAAGTGACCCCTTCACTTCATTCATTCCATTTTCAATGGCATAAGAGGAACAGTCAATTCCTTGAATCGTTCCTTTCGGGAGAATCTGCGAAAGCTCGTAAACTAAAAATCCCTTTGCACAGCCGATATCAAGAATCTTAGCATCTGACTTTAATTGATAGTGCTCCACTAACTTTTTAGCTAAAGAGGCCCATCGTCCATCATAGCGATAGCCTCCATACCCATAGATTCGCTCCCCATCAAAATAGTCTCGATCAAAACGTTTTGCAATTTCAGCTGCTTTCGCTTTATCGACATCATTCACTCGAGCAAGATAGTTGCGCTGAGTGGATTGATGAATCCCCGAAATAAAATCTAAAAATGCCATTCCTCTACGCCTTCATCATTTCCTGAAGTTCTTCGACTAGTTTTAATTCATTTGGATAGTATTCTTTTTCTAATGACATACTCATCGGGGTATGACTATCGGGGTGCGTAATTCGACGCGGACGACTTTTCCATTCCCCCCGAAATCGTTCTGCGATCGTCGTTACAATTTCTCCTGCAACTCCGAACGATTTCCATGCAGGATCGGCAACGACCAAACGACCTGTTTTTTGAACCGAATTCAACACCGCTGTTTCATCCCACGGCGAGATCGTTCTTAAGTCAATCACCTCGACCTCTACCCCCACTTTTTCCAATTCTGCGGCCACACGAAGTGCAATCGGAACCATCATGCCAAGGGCGACGAGGGTGATATCTTTTCCGGCCTTTCGGATGGCCGCTTTTCCAAAACGAACTCGATACATCTCCTCCGGAACCTCCTCTTTCATACTAAAGAGTGAACGTCCTTCGATAATGATTGTCGGTGATTCTCCTAACAAACTTTCTAAAAGAATTCCCTTTGCATCATAAGCGGTCGCTGGAATTGCGACCCTTAATCCCGGTAAATGGGCAAACCAAGAGTGTAAACTTTTAGAGTGCTGCGGTCCCTGTCCCCATCCCTTTCCCACAATCGCACGAATGACGACGGGGAGATTTGTTTTTCCATTTGATTTAAAACGCCAAAGTGCCAGCCAGTTGGCAATCGCATCGAGCGAATAAATCATAAAATCTAAGCGCTGATGAACAATCAGCGGCCGAAACCCATTCAACGCCATTCCTAAAGCGGTCTGAGTCATCAGGTTTTCTGCGACTGGAAAATCCCTTACCCGTTCAACACCATATTGATTCACCAGCCCTGTTGTTGTTCCGAAAACACCCGAGGAATAGTCAACGAGTTGCCCCATGATGACGACTTGATCTGACTTCGACATCGCTTGAGATGTCGCTTCCAGAATCGCCCCTGCATATGTTAATTCACGTCCCATATTAGTAAGGCCCTAGTTTTGCATCAGATTGATTTTGATCAAATGTACATGCTTGTTCTTCTGCGAGCCATTGATCGGCAAGCGGCGTTTTATCTTCCTCATTCAACTCTTTCCAACAAACTCCGGCGGGAAAAGCCGATTCCTTTGCAAAGCGAAAACATTCTGCAATTTCTTGATCAATGATTTTTTTAGCTTTGTCGATATCACTTTGATTCCATTGATTTGCATTCTTTAAAGCATTTTCGAGCAACCTAATCGGACAGTTTCGCTTCCAAAAGTTCATCTCTTCCGAGGTTCGATACTCATTCTTTCCATCATCTTCTGGCCCCACATGACTATTCCAACGATAGGTATATGCTTCGACTAACAAGGGACCAGCCCCTTCACGAATACTTTTAATTCCTTCCTCAATGGTTCTATAAACAAGAGGGGAATCATTGCCAAAAACTTTAATCGAGCGAATTCCAAATGGTTTCACGCGCTCGCTAATATTGTCATTGAATTGCCGTTTAAGTTGATCTGAGTAGGTTGCGTAACGATTATTTTCACACACTAAAAGGAGTGGGAGTTGCTCTTTCCCGGCATAATTAAGCGTTTCCCAAAAAGCTCCCTCATCGGTTGCTCCCTCACCGAAACCAGCGATACTAATTTCCTTCGACTTTCTTATTTTTAACCCTGTGGCAACCCCCGCGGCGATCGCAACGGCCCCCGATAAAATCGCCCCGCTATAAAATCGTGTTTCGTGATGAGAGATATCTTGAGAACCGGCTTTCCCGCCATTTGCCCCCGTCTCTTTTCCGTAAATCTCCGCAAATAACTCTTTTAAAGGTGATCCCTTTGCAAAAAAATAGCCGTGAGAACGGTGATGGCTAAAAAGATAGTCGCTTGCCTGAACCAGTAACGAAAGAGCAGCAGGGATGCTCTCTTGTCCTATGCAAAAATGTATCGGACAGCGCATTTCATCGGCAGGATGATATTCTTCATGAAGCGCCTGTTCGACCGTCCGAAGACGAGTCATTTGCCTCCAGAGTGAAAAACCGATTTCTGGAGCAACCATTTCAGCACGGACCTCTTTATAGTCTCCTCTACTTTGTATTGTTTGATGGCTTAACCACTCATTATTAATCATATTTACCTACTATTCGTTGCTATTTTAAACATACGACTGATTCCCGATTTTAATTCAGTCGGGAGATGGCTTGGGAAAAGCTTCGCTCTCTTTTCGGAAATAAATCTACGATGAACGATTGGGTTTTGGCGATCTGACGTTTTGATCTCCACCTGATCCGAACTATTTTCAACAATCATTTCCGCAACTTCTTTAAAGGAGACTGCTTGTCCTGAAACTAAATTGACCACGCCTCTCATTTTTTGTTTTGTCCCTTCCAAAACCCATTCAATGACATCTTCGACCGCAACATGATCCCGTATCTCCTCTCCTTGCCCAAATAAGCTTATCTTTTTCTGCTCCAAGGCCGACTTCAAAAACCGGTTGGGCCCGTAGCTTTGATGGGAATCGCCAATGCCATAAATCGCACAAGGTCTCAATATTAATAATGGCCTCTGAATTTGATCCATTAAAAATCGGAAAATCCTCTCTCTCGCTAAATGCATGAGCCCATAAAGATCACTTGGATCACAAGGACTCTCCTCTGAAATATTTTCGCCTTTTGAACTGTAAACCGCATCAGAACTAATATATGTCAGATGAGATACTGAACTCTGCTCCAAGGCCATCCCCAGATGTTCTGCCATTTTCATATTTGCATAAAATGACTTTAAATCTTTACCTCTGTCGGGAGTCAGTGCGGAAAACATTACGACCGAATCATCGGCTCGAATGATTTTTAGCAGCGATTCAATCGATTCTTTTTGAGTTAAATCCACCTCAGCACTGCCCAAAGCTAAATAATTTATTTTTTCTCGTTCGAGTCGTTTCACAAACTGATTCGCCAAGAAACCTTTGGAACCTAATACAATGAAACGCTGAGATAAATCGATGTTGGAGGAATCTTTCAATTTTCTTTTCCTAATCCAATTCTTGCGTAGTCGAATCCTTTAAGAGATAAATTAAAATCTTCCCAAATTCCCATCGGATCGATCACACATTTTCCTCGCATTGAAATAAACTCTTTTTCTCCGAGAGAAGCAAATTCTTTCCAGGGAGTCATGACCACGACGGCATCAACATCGACAAATGTTTCGATCGCAGAGGAAGAATAGGTATAATTCTTTAATTCCCATTCAGGATTTAATTTTACTTGTGGATCCCATCCCTTTTTTTGAGGAGCTTCAAGCGTTTTCAGAAGTCGAAGGGCGGGAGAATTTTTTACCGAATGGGTATCAATTTTATAAGCGAGTCCCAATACCGCAATCGTTTTCCCCGATTCATTGAGCCCTCTTTTCGCGAGCTCCCGAAGCGCCCAATCGGCTGAAAACTGACTGTTTTTCAGTGCTGCCATCGGAAAGGATTCATCGCTTCCGCCCTTCACCGCCATCTGTCGTACCGCAACAAGATCCCGTTCTAGATTTCCTCCCGCAATTCCTAACCCTGGTTGTAAGTAGGCATGAGGGCCGATCCGACGATCTAATTTCAGTGCGGGAACAATCTCCTGCCAGTTCGCCGCTTGTGTTTCGCAAATTGCAGCCAAGGTATTGGTAACCGTAACAGAAGCGATGAGATATTGATTGATCGCAATCTTGGCAAGCTCAGCACTTTCATAACGCATGAGCAATATCGGACAGCGAAAGGACTCTAACCACGTTCGATAATGAACGGGGAGTTTATCGATACTACGAAATCTTTCTGCAGCGCCGATGATATATCGTTCTGGCTTCGTCGCTCGCTCCACCGCCGTTCCGAAGGCTAAGGTTTCGACTTGGTAGAAAATCGCCCCTTTAAATTTTGGCCAGCGAGAGGATAGCCCTCGCATAAATCCCGGCTGCACCTGACTCATGGTCACTAAAGTCGTCTCAGGGGAGATCGCCTCAACCACCGTGTCGAGGAGTTGATTCAGGGGCCCAAGATCGGCGCGATTTTCATCGTCTGTTATCACATCGATTGCAACAAAAACAACTTCACACGAATTGAGTTCCTGAGCTTGCGAAATATATCGAATTGATTGCTTTGATTTCTGCCATAGCTCATCAAGACCTGGCTCAGAAACGGGAAAGAGACCTTGTTCGAGTCTTTCGACAAGCGATTGATCGGGGTGAAACGCCAGCGTCTCGAACCTGCGTTCTGCAGAAGCGAGGCTGTAATGAATCCCAAGATGAGTCAGACCTGCAAAACCAATTTTCATGAGGAAACCACTAATCTTCGCTTATTTTCGCTAATTTTAAATCGCTTATAACAAAACGTTTCCATTGAAGTTCATCCTTGTGCGCAAAGTTAATTAAATATCCAACTCGTATTTTTGTAATCTTCATATAATTTAGTATTTGAGCTTCATGCTCTTTAGCTAAATCCGAGACCGCTTTTAACTCCACGATTACACTATTTTCTATCAATAAATCTGGCTGATATTTCTTTTTTAGCTCTCGCCCCTTATAATAAACGTTTAATTCTTTTTTAGAACAAAAAGCAATTCCCCTCAATCCCAACTCGAACTCAAAACTTTCTTGGTAAATTTCTTCTAACAAGCCGCTCCCTAAATGGTTGTAAACCTCAAACGCTGCCCCCATCACTTCGTATCCTAAATTACTCATAAAACGGATTAGTGAAAATTAGCGAAGATCAGCGGTTAAATTGCCTTTGTCAGTTTTTCGAGCGTCGAATAAATCCAGCGGTCGGTCGATAAATCCTGTGGGGGGTGCTCACACAATTTCTGAAAGTGCTGATATTCAGTCTCCCAAGTCGGATCGGCACATTCTAGGACTTCTTGTGTCTCCTTAGGCCGGCCACTCGGTAAAACCCGCTCCCGTTTCGTAAAGATACTCGGACCCCACTTACAAAGGCAGTCGATATGGAGCGTTCCATGCTCCGCAAAGAGATCGAATCGAAAAGTGTTTCTCCAAGAAAGCATCGTCATCTCATAATGAAGTGCGATCGACCCCTCTAAATGAAAAATGGCATGATCGGGGGCTTTATTCTCATGTCGATAGGTCTCCACTGTTTTTGGAGCCCATCCCTCTTTTCCAAAAAGAAAATCGGTCCAATCTAAAAGATGTGACCCAAGATCCCCAATCACCCCCCACCCTTGATCGCGCCAGGCTGAATTTCGAACGTCGCGCGCCGTCCCATTTCCATAGAAGAATCGCGCCGAATAGATTTTTCCTAGCCAGCCGGAGTCGATCTCGCGTTTCACTCGCATCATATGAGGCTCGAATCGATGATTATAAGCCGTGTAACAGATCGCCCCGTTCTTTTTTGAAATCCTCTCCAGCTTTAATAATTCCTCGGTTGTTCCTAAGAGCGGCTTTTCAACGAGAAGATGTTTTCCCGCACTGAGAAGCTTTTCCAGAATCGGCAATTTCGCATCATCCGGAACGGAAACCAAAGCGGCCTCAAACTTTTCGAAGGGAACCTCATCGATATTCTTCCAATCGGCCTCTGAGGAAACAGGATCAACAATCCCGATACAATCGGCTCCCGCAATCCGCTTCCGCTTCTTGCCTTGAACTCCGTAACCGATGACAACCACTTTCATGAGGGATTAACCGCCAAGTGAAAACTAATAACGCCAAGGAATCCATTAACTCGTTTGCCGCAATTATTGGTCATAAAAATAAAGATATTAATTGGCGTTCTTTGTCTTTATCTTGGCGGTTTAAAATTCATAAATTGATCTGCTTTGAGATCAATTTATTCGTACCGAATCTCTTTTTCGAATTTCTGAATCTTCTTCATTACATCATCAGGCGAGACTGGAATATTGCCCTCATTTTCGCAGGCGGCAGCAGCAGCCATCGCCCCGAGAATGGAGGCGATCACCGAGTTTTCTGTTTTGAAAAAGGCAAGTGACGCGTAGGAAAGATAGGCATCCCCAGATCCGACGGCATCCACGACATTTTTCGTGAAACTATCGAGAATGAAAAAGGATCGCGCTTCCGGACTTGGAGCACGATAGGTAATCGACCCACGCTCCCCTAATTTCAAAATTAATAATTTACACTTTGATTTAATAAAGAGATCCATTGCGAGCGGACGGACGGTCGAGTCTTGGTCACCTAAAGAGAATCGGGCCTCTTTTTCATTGGGGGTAATCAAATCAAAATTTTGAAAATCTAAAATATTTCCCCAGCGACTGGCGACTTGGCTATCGGCAACTTTTAATATTTTTTCTGGAATCGCTGCAATCATATCGGATATCGTGCGTTGATTAAATATTCCATGTCTAAAGTCACTAAAGACAATAATATCCTCTTCTGATGAGGCGATGGACTCTTTAAACTTCTTTAAGATCTTATCCGATATCGATCGATTATCGAGTTTATCAACTTTTAACATTCGATAGTTTGATGCGGTGAAAACGTTTTTCTGAGTCGTCGGTCTCGTTGGGTCAATGACGGCATTACATTGAACGCCATACTCCTGAAGATCCTTGAGTACATAATTTTTGAGCTCATCATCTCCTAATACCGTTGTGAAACGAACAGAGGCCCCTGCCTTACAAAGATGTTTCGCCACAATTCCGGCTCCGCCGACGTAATCTTTATGCTGATCATAACGAAGGCTGAAGGTCGGCGTTTTTGTCATTCCTCCAATGAGTGTGCAATAGGTATAGGTATCAACGATTGTATCTCCCACGACATGAACTCGAACCCCATTCATGGAGAGCAAGGCATTCTTTAAATCATCAAAAGTAACTCCTTCTCCCTTCATAAGAATCTGCAATTTTTCAGCCGTTAAATTCGGGGGATTATTTTCGATGACAAATGAGGAGGAATAAACCACGTCTCCTGGAGTAAAAAGGACTTCTCCACCGTAGCTATCTAATACATTGACCTCTTCTTGAGTCTTTGGATGAAGTCCCTCTTTTCCATATTCATAACCTTTCGCAAAAAAGTCCGGTTGAATCGCTGCAAGATTTTCTAATGGAGTCTCATTTCCATCCACGATGACATAGTCGACCATCTCCAAAGCGGCCAAGTTCATGGCACGAAGATCTTGGGGAACAAAAGGACGGTAGTCGGCTTTTTTGATATGAGGATCGCTCGTGAGACTTGCGATTAAAATATCGGCCTTACTTTTGGCATACATTAAATGGCGGATATGACCCGGATGAACTAAATCAAAAGTCCCATGACACATGATCACTTTTTTCTTACGAGGACGAGGCCCGATTGCCTCGATCAGTTCCTCACGGGTTTTAATTTTACGTTCGTAGCCTTTGTTTTTATTTGCCATAAATTACTCTATTTACAAGGATTGACAGGATTGACAGGATTTAAATTCATTTTGTTCTCGTAAAACGTCTATATTCAAGTTTTTGATTTCCGAAATTAATAATGAGCCCCACATCAAAACCCGTTGCTTTTAAATAATGAATTACCTGCGCATAATGCTCGGGAATTAGTGCCTTTACAGATTTTAATTCTACGACCACTTTTTGATTCACAAGGATATCTGCATAAAACTGTCCTACCTCTCTACCTCGAAATAAAACTTTTATCGGGTGTTGGCATTGAATCTCAGGTCCTTTTCCCTCAAGTACCATTGCTAATGATTTCTCATATACCGACTCTAAAAAACCGCTTCCCAACTCTTTAACAACTTCAAACGCACCTTCTAACACAATTTTTGTAATCTCTTCGTGTTGCATAAACAGCAATCCTGTTCATCCTGCCTATCCCTGTTATTTCTTCTTTATTTCTGCAAAAAATCGAACCAGGTTTTCGTTGCTTTTTGAATGGAGGCTGGGTCCCAGACGGGAGCCTCTTTCCAATACTGAATATTCTTTACCATCTCTCCCACTCCCTCTTCAAAACTAACAAGGGGCTTCCAGTCTAACGCTTCAGTGATCTTTGTCGTATCCGCCCAAGTACAATCCGGTTCTCCAGGACGCTTCGGAACATAAACCACCTCTCCACCAAGAAGCTCTACTAGCCGATTTACTGACTGTGGATTTCCTGCTCCTAGATTGTAAAATTCTCCTGATTTTCCTTTTGTGGCAGCAGCATAAAAGGCTCGTGCTACATCGGTCACATAGACAAAATCTCGTCGTTGAGAGCCATCTCCAACCACTGTGAACGGTTTTCCCGCGATCTTTTGAGCGAGAAAAACACCGAAGACCGCTCCATAGGCTCCAGAGGTTCGGGAACGGGTTCCGTAAGCATTAAAAATCCGGACCGCATTCACAGGAAGTTTATAGACCTCTCCCCAATGGAAGACCGCTTGTTCTCCTTGATATTTACTTAAGGCATAAGGGTAATGCGGTTGGATCGGAGCCGATTCCTTTGTCGGAACATCGGCTAATCCGTAACAAGAAGAGGAGGCTGCATAAACGAACTTTTCGATTCCTGAATGACGCGCTGCCTCTAAAACTCTCACCGTCCCCATGGCGTTGGTTTCCATGTACTCGATCGGTTTTTCGATCGAAGGGACGATGTCTCCTATTCCTGCGAAATGAAAGACGTACTTAGCTCCCTTAAAGAGAGAGTCTTCTGGAGTCACTTCACGAATATCGCGGGTCTCGACAACAAGATCCGTATTTTTTGAATGCTGCTCAAGATTTTCGAGTCGACCGCCGTAAAGATTATCAATCACGTGAACGCGAAAGCCTTCTTTAATCAGGAGGTCAACAGTATGACTTCCGATAAATCCGGCGCCGCCGGTAACAACTGCAATAGGTTTAGAATTCATAGAGGGAAAGAGGGGTTAACCGCCAAGTGAAAGACAAAATAGGCCAAAGAAAGAAATACAATTAAACCGCTTATCTTCACTAATCGTCACTTATAAAATTTAAATTGTTTTTTTAAATCAGTGAAAATAAGCGCGGATTTGTACCCGCATCTCCCAGTGTACTAAAATTACGAGCACCTCCGGTGGCTTAGCTTGATCGTTTAACGAACCTTTTGTGGTTCCAATGTAATTCTTTGGCGGTTTTTGTCTTTCACTTGGCGGTTAAAATTCGGTTTTTTATTTCAGGTTAAGGGCTTTGACGGATTTCACATTGAAATAATGTTCGTCGGTCATGCTGTTCGGGATTTTGCCCTCACGGAAAGCTTTGCAGAGATCGCGAACCGCATCTTCGATGTTATGCCTCGGTTTCCATCCTAATTTTTCGGTAATCTTCCGGGAGGTCACATGGTAGGAGCGCTTATCATCAGAGCTTGTCGTAACAATCTCGATCGGTGCTTTTTCAGGAAACTCCTCCTCAACCACTTTTTTGACAAACTCAGCAAGTCGAGAAACCGTAAAGTTTTCGTAACCTGCATTGAATGTTTCACCAGCGATTTTCTCTGCCGGCATTTCAAGAAGTTCGACGTAGAGATCCGTCACATCTTCGATGTGAATATTTGGTCGCTTTTGATCGCCACCGAAAACGGTGATTTTCTTGTTATTATAAGCATGATTGGTGAGAATATTCACCGTGAGATCCATTCTCAAGCGGGGGGAATAGCCACAGACCGTCGCGGGACGAATCGTGACACAAACAAATTCGGGGCTTTGATGCTTCCAAAGAAGAGGCTCACACATCCCTTTAAATTTATTATAATCGGTTAATGGAATCAATGGATGCTCTTCAGTGACCTCGGGGGCTTCACTGACGCCGTAAACCGAACTACTGGAAACATTCACAAATCGTTTCACCCCTGCTACTTTACTCGCAAGGACAAGGGGTTCAAAACAGTCGTAGTTCATCGTCTTACTGAGATTCGAATCGAGCTCAAAGCTTGGATCATTGGAGATACAAGCCATATGAATCACGGAATCACAACCTAGAACCGCTTCCGCATATTTTGCGGTATCCCGAATGTCCGCTTCAATGATTGTCAGTCCTTTTTGGGGAACAAGCCCATGACTTCCAAAAAGCATAAGGTCATAGACCACGACTTCATATCCTTTTTTCAAAAGCTTTGGAACTAAAACTGCTCCTTTATACCCTGCTCCTCCTGTAACCAACACTTTCTTTGCCATACTCATGATCCTTTCGATTTCTTTTTTACTTATTGATTAAATTAACGGATTAAAAATCCTTATATTTTATATCCTGCACTCGTGGCATCGTTATAAAACATCTTCACCGTATCCAAGGAATATTCCTCAAGATTTTTTCCCACTAAGGAAAGCTTTTTCAAAATATCGGTGGTCGCTGTAATAATGTGACAGCCGACCGATTCCGCATGAAAGACATTGAGAAGCTCTCGTGGGCTTGCCCAGATGACTTCACACTTCGGATTTGATTTTACAGCGGCCATGACTTCTCTCATCAATGGAAGTGGATCGATCCCCGTATCGGCGATTCGTCCCGCAAAAATCGAGATGTTGCTCCGAACTTCTGGATTTAAACAGGCGAGAATTCGATCGGTTTGTTCCATCGTCATCATCGCTGTCACATTGACCTGAATCCCGGAGAAGGCCAATCTCTTGACTAAATCGCCGCAAAACTCCCCCTTGGTATTTGTAATCGGAATTTTGACGAAAACATTTTTCCCCCAAGATGCGATCTGTTTCGCTTGAATCTCCATTTCCGAAAAGTCATCTGAAAATACTTCTAAGGAAAGAGGATAATCAGGAATCATTTCAATGACCTTTTTTGAAAATCCAACATAATCCTCAAGCCCGGCTTTGCGCATTAAAGTCGGGTTCGTGGTAAATCCCTTAATGAGGGGGTTTTTTGCCATTTCACGAATCACTTCGATCTCTGCCCCATCGGCAAAGAGTTTGATTTTTAGGTTTTTAAGGGTCTCGTTCATCGATTGTCCTGTTTAATTAAATGTGAATTAACCGCCAATTTAAATTTGAAAATCGCCAAAACAATTACTTTTAAGCACTGATTTTCGCTTATCTTCACTTATCAATGTTAAAAATGATATCAACAGCAGCCTGCATCGTCTTCACGATAAAGTCTGGTTTTTCAGGAATTTTCTCCTGATATCCGCAATCAATCCAGATCGTTTTGCAACCTGCATTTTTTCCTGCCCCGATGTCCCGCCATCGATCCCCAATCATCCACGAGATCGAAAGGTCGACTCCCAACTCCTGAGCTGCTTCGAGTAACATTCCGGGATTTGGTTTTTTATGTAAACTCGTTTCCTCTAAATCGGTACAGACCTTAATCGCATTAAAGGGAATCTTTTTTAAAAGTTCCGCATGAATTTGATGAACTGCTTTCCAAGTCGTTAGTTTGTTTGTGATATCCGGTTGATTCGTCACGACGACCAAGAGATATCCGGCTTTTTTTAGGTTTAAACAAAGATCGATGACTCCTGGAATCCACTCAAATTCCTTAAACTCGCGGGGCGGATACGGTTTCCCCTCTCGAACAATCGCTTTGTTAAGAACACCGTCTCGGTCGAGAAAGATGCAGGGACGGGAGGGCATGAAGAGTGATTAACCGCCAAGTGAAAGGCGGAAAACGCCAAGGAAATTCAATTTAAACCACTGATCTTCGCTAATTTTCACTTATTAAAAAATTCGCCGGTTTTTATTTTATTGTTTTCCACTAGAATTAAAGAGATTTAAACAACTCTCACTAAACGACGTCCGTCGTTATCATTTTTAAAATTCTTATTTTAAAGATTGATTCGAGTCACTCCCGTGCCTCTCACCCTCTGGGCAACCGCATTCGCTGTTGTCATCTTTGCGGTACCCTGCCGCAAAGATTGACTCCCTCGTCTCCCGACTCAGTCGGGTCGCATCCTGCGACCCCTGATGCTTCGCATCAGTTCATCCATACGCTGTCTTCAGCGTATGGATTCCCATTTATTCTCTTGGATCATGACTTTGGGGTGGCAGACCAATCCGTGCCAGATGTTTGCTTGAAAAGATTCGGCATGAGGGGTAATCGTCGAAGGATCGACGGTGGGAACAACAATTACAATATCGCCGACTTGTTTCGTATAGCCTCCATCACGACCCACGATTCCAAAAATTTTCACTCCACGCTTCTTTGCCTCTTCAAGGGCTCTTACAAGATTCGGACTGACATTCTTCTCTAAATTTCCGCCACCGACGGAGAGGATAAAGACCGCATCCTTTTCATTCGCACGACTCGTTCTTAACCATGCTGCAAAGACCGTTTCCCATCCTTCATCATTCGTTCTTGCGGTCAATTCAGCAACGTTATCGGTCGGCGCATAGGTTTCTATCCCTGCTAATTTACGGAAATCGTTCACGGCGTGTCCACAGTTTGCAGCACTTCCTCCGACTCCAAGAAAAAAGAGACGCCCGTTTCGTTCGCGTAATGCGACGAGCTCTAACGCTAATTTTTCCATTGCTTCCGCATCGATTTTTTCTGCAATTTCGGTAATTTGTTTTAAATAGGTTTGTGAATGCGTCATCGTCACCTCCATTTCAATTACTCTTTTTAATTTTATATAATATCGGCAAAAGTTTTTTCAGTTGATCGAAAGTAACGTATTCCACTCCATAAAAATAGAATCGAAAGCATCATCGAGAGCATAAATCCAGGCCAATAAATAGGGGCTGTATTTCCTAAGATCGCCCATCGGAATCCATCAATCACACCGACCATGGGATTTAATGAATAAAGCAGTCTCCATTTTTCGGGAATCGTCTCGCTCGAAAAACCAACAGGAGAAACGTAGAGTCCCATCTGGACGATAAATGGGGTAATAAATCTAAAATCTCGGTAGCGTACCGTAAGCGCAGAAACCCAAATTCCCCCACCTAAAGCGATTATTAATGCCGCGAGAATAAACAGCGGAAGAAAGATAATGGTCGCTGATGGCATCCACTGATACCAAATCAGCAAGCCCCCTAAAATGATAAAAGAGATTAAAAAATCGACTAGCCCAACGACTCCTGAACTCATCGGAATCACCAATCTGGGAAAATAAACCTTGGAAATCATTCCCGCATTTCCAATCAAACTGTTACTCGCTTCTGAAAAAGTACTCGAAAAAAACTGCCACGGAAGAAGGGCTGAAAAAACAAGAAGCGCGTAAGGAGTATCTCCTTTTGAAAGGCCAGCAATATGACCAAAAACGACGGTGAAAATAACCATCGTTATAAAAGGTCTGAGAAGAGCCCATGCGAGTCCGATAACCGTTTGTTTGTAGCGAACGATAACATCTCGCCAGGCCAAAAAAAGGAAAAGCTCTCGATACCTCCAGAGATCCTTCCAATAGGTCTTTTCCGTTTTCCCAGCCTCTAAAACGAGCTCCTCTTTCATTTTCTCTTCATTGCTCAAAAAAATGCCTAAAAAATGCAGGCTACCGCACTTGGTCAAAATCAATATCGACCTCAGACCTACTAGCGAATTGGCTCTTAGATTGCTGAACCACTAGATGTAGTGTGGTTGCGGGTTTAACCACCTCTCTATGATTTCAAAACTTCACAACAAAGCAATCCAAATACTCTTCAATTGTTCGAAAAACGGTTAACACCTTTTTGTATGAGAAATTTAAGTTCTTTCCCGTTTAAATGGAAATTCAATTGGATCACCTCGATAAATCCTTATTTTTAAGTAAAAAGAGTTGAATTTAAAGGGGAACAACGCTATCTTGAGCTATGATCTTATGGATGGGATCAAATAAAACTCAACTTTATGTTGTTTCGAACCGATAAACAGCACAGGAGGTGTTGAAATGAGTGTTAGTCTAGGTGGATTTTTTTCAGGGCTCGATTCTTCGAGTCTCATTCAGCAATTAACTCAGTTGAGTTTACAACCGGCGGCCAATCTCGAAAACAGTAAAGCAAAGCTCACGGAACAATCCGAAGCCTTTAACTTTGTCCAAACCAGTCTTGCCTCCTTAAAATCAAAGCTCACCACGCTAAACGATTCTGCGATTTATAGCGGCAAGGCCGCAAAAAGTTCCAATGGCGATATTGCTGCCGTCTCTGTCGATTATACTGCCCCGACAAGTTCGACGGTGATTAATATCACTCAAGTCGCATCCAATTCAATTATCAAAGGAGGGGCCATCTCCGGCTCCTATGTAGATACGAAGCTCTCCTCTGTTCCCGCTGCCGGGGATGATATCTCCAAAGTTCTCGGGACAACCGATTACGCAGGAAAAACATTTACGATTAACAATAGCACGGTCGCGCTCGGTGCTGGAGAAACGATCAACACACTGCTGACGAAAATCAATGCCGTCCCTGGAGTGACTGCGGCTTACGATGCCTCTACGGGTAAGTTTTCTCTCTCTTCGGGCTCAACGATTCTTTTGGGAAGCGGGGCGGATACCAGTAATTTTCTGCAACAGGCACAACTTTTTAATAATGGGACTGGGGCCGTCACTTCCTCCAGTGGGGTGGGCCGTCTCACCTCGACTACGGCATTTACTTCCGGCGATTTACGGAGTGGGACTGCTTTGAGTTCTGGCAATTTTTCAGTCAACGGCGTTGCCGTCAGCTATAGTACCTCCGATTCCCTCTCGACTGTTTTAAGTAACATTACCAACAGCTCTGCCGGGGTGATCGCTACTTATGACAGCTATACCGATCGCGTTGTCCTTACAAGTAAGAATCGCGGCTCTCAAAATATTACGGTTTCTGATGGAACCAGTAATATTGCAACGGCGCTGCGCATCAAAAGTGCCGATAGCACCATTACTCTTGGAAATTCAACGAAGTTCACAGTAGGCGGCGACGCTACCGTCAGACAAAGCGAGGATCAAACGCTCACCGCTTCGGAATTGGGAGTCACGGGTCTCACTGTCACGGCGATCGCAACGGGATCGGTTACGATTGATGTCGCTCCTGATACGGAGACCATTAAAAAAGCGATTGATGATTTTGTAAATCAATACAACTCCGCGCAAAATTTGATTAAGAGTTATGTAAAGATTAATACAAGCGACTTAACTCAAAATGGTCTTTTAGCCAATGACTCGACGGTGACCTTTCTTCCAACGACCCTTCGAAATTCCACCACCTCTCAAATCCGGACGACAGGGACGATCCGAATGCTTGAAGATCTCGGAATTACGGGAAATGCTTCGGATAATACCTTAACGCTTTCCGATTCCAGTAAATTGCTTGCGGCTCTCCAAGACCATTCGGACGAAGTCATCGATCTGTTTACGAATGCCAGCACGGGATTGGCCTATCGTCTCGGGGGAATCGTTGATTCTTATGCGGATTCCGGAACAGGTGCGCTCGCCGTTCGTCAAAATTCGATTACAGAAGAGAAAAAACGGATGGACGAGGAAATTGAACGAATTAAAGCCCGCGTTGCCGCTGAAGAGATCTATCTCAAGAATCAATTTGCCGGTCTCGATAGTGCCTCTGCAAAGAGCCAACAAACCTCAAGTTTCTTTAGTCAATAATCTCATCCATCGGTCAAAAACCGAAACCAAGGATTTATCTCTAAAGAAACCATTTTGCGAAGAATACAAAAAGTGAGAGACTATTTCAGTTCGCCCAAAGCGGCTTCTCGCTCTCGAAGGAGACTCGCTTCTTCGTCATCGGATGAGTAAAAACGATCTTCCAGGAGTGAAGACAGAGCGGGGCATCGGCAATGGCATTGGTTTGAGTGGTTCCAAGCTTTCTTCCTGACAAATAAACTGGGTCGCCAAAGACCGGCATTCCCATTTCCCACAGATGGACTCGAATTTGATTCGTTCGACCGGTTAACGGTTTTGCGATGAGAACAGTGGTGCCGTCAGATTGACGTTCGATGACCTCGAACTCCGTTCGTGCGGGTAATCCATTTTCAAGATCGGCCTCCCGGGTTCCGACCTCTCCCGGTTCTACAGAGATCGGAAGATCGATCACAAATCGATCCTCTTGGGGAGTCCCTTGAACTTTGACGAGATAGCTTTTTTCAACCTCACCCCGTGCAAATTGTGGTTGGAGAACCGCAGCGAATCGACGGGCTTTGGTCATGACCATGATCCCTGTGGTGTTCGCATCGATCCGATGAGCGGCACGAATTTTTCGCAGTGGATAGAGGAGACTGATCATGTAATCGAGGGTATTCCGGTTATAACGTCCACAAGCATGAACCGGAAGAGGAGCCGGCTTCAAGAGAACGAGGATCGCTTCATCTTCATAGATGAATTGAACTGCCGCATTCACCGGAGGTTCGACAAGATTAGGCTGGAGATGATAGAGACGTTTCCTTGCTTTGACGCGATCCGTCGCAGCAACCGGGTTTCCCTCTTCATCGAGGATGCGACCTGCTTCGCAAAGAGTTTGCCATTCGTTACGGGTTTGATGTTTTAAGATTCCGTAAAGAAAATCAGCGACCTCCACGCCATCGAATTTCTCCGGAACTTGCATCGGTCTGCGGTTTTCGTAAGGGACGGAGCCGGGCAAGGGAGTCGTTGCTTTGAGAAGTTTGCCCTGCAATTCAGCGAGGCGTTCTCCTAAGATGACCTCCGGGGCTTTGTAACAATAAGGGCAACTGTGCGGATAGACATAGCGTGGATCCTCTTGCTCCTCTTTCGTTAATGGAGTTTGACACGCATAGCATTGCGTCGTCTCTGATTCATTGAGAGCGGGATCGACTCCGACGCGTTGATCGAAGACAAAACATTCTCCGTCGTAATGATCTCCACCGACTTCTTCAAAATATTTTAAAATACCGCCATCGAGTTGGAAGATCTGTTTGAATCCCTCCCTCTCCATAAAGGGCCCTGCTTTCTCACAACGAATTCCACCCGTACAAAACATCACGATTGGCGCCTCCTTCATTTCGGGAGGGAGTTTACGAACCGCATCAGGAAATTGACGAAAATGACCGATTCCTGCGGGAAGTGCTCCCTTGAAAGTACCCAGTTTAATTTCGTAGTCATTGCGGGTATCGAGCAAGGTCACTGGCTTTCCCTCATCGAGCCATTGTTTCAACTCTTTCGCCGAGAGCTTAGGTGAGGTACGATTTGCAGGATTGATTCCCTCGACACCGAAGGAGATAATCTCTTTTTTAATCCGTACGAGCATTCGATTAAACGGTTGATGCTCACTCTCGCTATATTTTGGGGCCAGCTTCTCTAAACCAGGTATGGCTCGAATCAAAGCGACCACGGCATCCACATCGGCACGTGCTCCGGCGATGAAGAGATTGATTCCCTCGGTGCTTAATAAAATCGATCCTTTAAGTTGTCGCTCTTTGCATTCGGAAATGAGACGACTCCGGAGCTCTTTGAGATCCGTTAGATTCGCAAAGAGGTAGGAGGAGATGTTCGAAAAAGTTACCATTGCCTTATTGAATCAAATCCAACCTCCGCGTAAAAGCAAAAGATCGATCATCAATCGGTCAAAGAGCGAAACCCAGGAGATCTCCTCAATGAAAATATTTTCTACTCATATTGACATCGCATTGAATTCCGATTTATGCATTTTTTGAATACAGTTTCTTTTGTTTTCAGCAGCTTTCTTGCAAATCGCCGCATGGTGCTTATCTTTGTGAAAATGGGGTGGTTTATTTTATTTTTGAGTTTGTTGCTCACTTTTTCGAGGGCCATCGAAAAAGTTCAGACGAATTCCCCTGTGGCGATCTCTCCTGATAAAGTCATTCGACAGCGGTTGAATCGACCCCTTTTAATGGATCGCCAAACCATTTTAAAAACGGAGATGACGGATGCCTCATTAAATATGAATCTCGGTCAAAATAAAGGGAGACTTCCGGGATCAGGATTTCAAGCCAGCCAAAAACTATTTCCTCATCTTAAAACCGTTTACGAAAACAATCTCCTCCTTCCTTATTGGGCGGAAACCGTTTCGAGTGATCGTTACTTGCATCAAAATAAAATCAGTATGGAATGGAATCTTCTCACGACGACCTCCCTTCAAACCAGCTATAGCGCTCAAACGGAACATGCGATTGCGCAAGAGAAAAACCTCATTTCGGAGAGTCGACAAAAAGATTTCGGCGCAATTTCGCTTCGATCTCAAAATGCAAGAGGAGCTTCGCAACACCAATCGCGATTGGAGTCCTGAAGAGAAACGGATCTCCTTCTCCATTAAAGGGGCTTTTTAGTTTTAAACCTTTAGCCAAGTTAAATCTTACGGAGAAGTAATCATTTCTTTCATACCGCTGGTGGCGATCAATTGAAAGTGTCCCGTGTTAAAAGTGTAGAGTCGTTCAACAGATTCCTTTTCGGCGACGAAAAGATGATAGAGATCGTAAATAATGCCCCCGGAAAGACCCTGTTCCCCTGCTGTTTTTTGAACGGCCTGAATTTCTTGAAAGTCGAGTGATATGCAGCGAAGATAGGGAAGTAGCCCCTCTTGAAGAAGCGTATGAACATGAATGGGGGGAACCGCAAGTCCGCCCGGGAGTCGCGTGATGGCAGAGTGAAACTCAAAAATACTGTGGGAATGAATGATCCCTTCCTCCTCTCCCGTCATGCATTTTTGGAGAACCGCATCCGCTCTTAAAAAATGGGGATGCTGTCGAACGCTCGCGGCAATCAGGACATTCGTATCTAAAAATACCTTCATTGAATCTTAAATGGGAATGGAAGCGATTCGTGAGTCTCGTTCATCGCGGATCTGTTTGATCACTTGGTCGATTTCTTGAATCGAAGCAGAAGACCCAGGAGCATCCCAGACAACCCTTTTATTGACTCGGGATATTTGTGCGGGTTGAGTTAAGCGTGGTCGGAGATGAATTTCGTGTGGTCCCATCTCAATCTCCAAAAGATCCCCCCCTGTGATATGCAAATAACGCCGAACTTCCTTGGGAAGAACAATCCGCCCTGCTTTGTCGATGGGAACTACAATCATGGTATAAATAATACCATGTACCATAAATAATGTCAAATTAACTGCATTCGTGACATGCGCCTGAAACCACTAAGTTATTTCCCCTGCTGTTTTATTGGGGAGGAGCGAATTCGATCGTCTTGGGGGCTTTTGTTTTAGACTTCCCTGGCCCGTAATCTTGGACATCGAAAAAACTGACGTAGGCCATAAAAGAGATCAAGAGAATCGCACAACCGCTTTGAATCGCTCCGATCACTTTGCCTGAAATCTCTTTTCCACGAATTCGTTCGATGAGGGCAATCGTGATATGCCCCCCATCCAAGACCGGCATCGGGAGAAGGTTCATCAGGGCGAGATTGACGTTGAGAACCACACTGAACCAGAGGGCATATTTCCAACCATGTTCTGATTCGAAAAGGGTGTAGTACAAACGCATAATCCCTAAGGGACCGCTCATGTGTTGCAGCCCGATATCTGATTTCGATGAAAAAAGGGCAGAAAACATATTTCCCATTGTTTCAATACTGACCGTGACTTGATCCCAAGGGGTTAGATGAACGATGGAGGTGATCGGATCCCATTGAACTCCAAGCATGACTTGCTCCATTCCGATCGGTTTCGCGAGAGTAATGGTTTTTTCGAATTCTACACCGTTTCTCAGGACGGTTAATGCCAAGGGGACTTCAGGGTTCTCTTTGATTTCCTGAAAAATCGGGATGGAGGAGTAAACGTTTTCCCCTTTTAATTTTGTAAAAATATCGCCAGCCTCAATCCCTGCAAGAGCTGCAGGGCTATTGGGAAGAACTTTTCCGACCCGGGCCGTTTCAATCGGGGCAATCTTGATCTGACGGAGCCCTTTACGCTCCCAGAATTTCCCTTTTTCGATTTCCGGTTGAACTTGTAAGGTGAGTCGTTCTCCGGAGCGTTCAACTTCAATAGGAATCAAGTCACTTTCACTGCTGACAATTCTCCAGGTCACACTGGCGGAGCCTTTAGAAAAGCTGGTGACGGGATGTCCCTCAATCGATAAGATTTTATCCCCTGCCAAGAGACCTGCTTTGGAGGCAGGCGAATCTTTCATCACGTAACCGATCTTTGTCGATCCCTCTCCCTCAGCCATTGGACGGCCGACTCCCCAAACGATAAAGGCAAAAACGAAGGCCAGAGTCATGCTGAAAAGGGGGCCTGCAAAGGCGACGATAATTTTATCCATCGTCGAGATGGGGGGTAAATTTTTACGGTCTAATCGAGAGTCCCCCTCCATCGCCTCCATCGGAGCCATTTGAGGAAGCGCGACGAATCCCCCCGCAGGGATCGATCCGAGACTATACTCGACTCCCTTAATGGTCTTTTTCCAGATCGGTTTTCCGAACCAGATTCCGAATTTTTCCACCACTAATCCACGCCAACGAGCGGCAAGAAAATGGCCGACTTCATGAACAACGATCATGAGATTAAAAAGAAGAATGACTTCAAAACAGATGAAGAGAAAATGGAGAATCGAGTAAATAGTATTCATGAGAGGGGAATAACTGAGCCTAAAAAATGATTTCTGTCAAAGAGGAGTATTTCTGATACGCTTTTGGGGTGTTTCCTTGGCGAATCGATTATAAAGAATGTTCTTTGATTTTTCTCGGCCTCATTTGGCTTGGTTTCTCATTAGTCGCCTATAGTTGGCATGAAACCTTTTTTTTCTGGAATCAGATCCGTCTTGCTCCCAGTTATGCGCTTTCCCTCGGAGCCCCTCTTTATGGGCATCTCGATAAGGATCCCCTTGTTTGGCATCTATATGGACCCTTTGCTCCGATCTTTTACTATCCGGCGATTTTAGTCTCACACCCCTTAACGGCTCTTGTCCTCGGAATCTGTATGAGTTGGGGGATCATGCTCATTGCCTTTTGGAGTTGTCTTCGAGTTTGGGGGGCTTCGATTTCCAAGACCGTGGGGATCCTTCTTTTTATTTTTGCCCTCGCTTTTCATTTTCGAATCGCTTGGGATCTCTTTCGAATCATGGCCGATCTCCCGGCGGTCGGTTTTGCTTTTTTAGCCTTGGCGCTTGCATGGCGGGGAAAATCTTTTTGGTGCGGCTTTTTTCTCCTTTTAAGTCTCGCCTCCAAACAAACGATGTTTCCGATGGTGCTCTTTGTCTGCTGGATGCTCTTTTACAAAAAGGGCACTCTTCGAGAAATGCTTTATGGGATCGGAATTGCAGGACTCCCGCTTTTGATCGGTCTCGGATTAACGGATCAACTGCAGACGATGGTTGATTCGACAATTCTTCTTCCCCTCTCACATCCTTGGAAAAATTTTGATTCTGGAGAAAGCCATTTCCATACCTATCTCTCTCAATTGATCGGCCCTCAATCTTGGTTGCTCCTCGGATTTATCCTTTCAAGAATAGGAGCTCAGCCTTTCATCCGAACAAAAGAGATTCAATGGATTCGATTTTGTTCCGTTTTGGGAATTGTATTCTATTGCGTTGGGGCGCTTCAATCGTGCAAAATAGGGGGAACAACGAATGCTTTTTTTCCTAGTTTGATGATTTTTTACAGTCTTCTCCCGATGTGGGCTCTTTGGTTTTGTGAGTCCACAAAGGAGAGGTTCAGCCTTGTCAAAAAGATAGGATCGGGATTGGCGATTTTGTTTTTGGGGATCATTGCCGTGCAGAGTTTACTCTTGATCAATGAATTGAAAACAATGACCCCTCATCCAGCCTCTCTCGCCTATCAAAATTGTATCGAACATCCCAAACGCACTTATGAAATCCATCTTCCCCTGTCGCAAATGATGGCGGAGAAGAGGGTCTATCATATTGGGGATGTCCTCCAAAACTGTGATTTGGGAAGGACCCCCGTTCCGGAGGAAAACCAGAAGCGGTGGCTTCCTGAAGGGACGGAGTTGATGAATCTTCGCTATTGGAAAGAGCCTACAAAATAACCGTCCGTTCTCCTTACTCTTCCCCTGTCCGGGTGTCGCATCTGCGTTAATTTGAGGATATAAAAACCAAAACAAATTTTAACCGCCAAGTTAAATACAAAATTCGCCAAGGGTTAAAGTCATTTTTAAATCACTTAACGCCTGTTTTGTATCGATTTTCTAATGCAAAATCTGAGTTTATTTTTTAGGGATCGGTTCCTGAAAACGGGGGGCTAAATCAATAATGACTTCCATGCGACGATTCTGGCTCTTCTTCTGTGGATCGTCATTTGAATAAAGCGGTTGAGTCTCCCCCATTCCGATGCTTAGAACTCTTTTTTGGGGAAGTTGTGTGATGTTCATAAACTCCTTCGCAACGACCGCCGCACGCGCGACAGTAAGGGCTAAAAGTGTTGGATATTTTTGGGCTAAGGTTCCTTGCAAAGGGGTGTTATCATGATAGGAGACAAATCGCGCCTCCACTTCTGATGGGAGTTCTTTAAAATAACTGCCTAGCGCGGTTAAAATCGTTTTTCCCTCTGTTTTGAGAGCTTCACTCCCTGGCTCAAAAAACACCGTATTGGGGATTGAGAGAATCAATTTTTCATGATCTCGACGGATCGAGAGTTGTTTCGACTCTAAGGCCGCCTTGAGTTGAAGCGCGAGTCGTTTTTGATCCTCGAGAATGATCGCCTCTTTTTTTTGGAAGATCGCTTTCTCCGCATTCTCACGCTGTTCGCTCTCCCTCTTGACAGACTCTAAGGTCGCTTCCTTTTGACGGAGTTGGTCCTCTTTTTGTTGAGCGATCGATCCGACATCTGAAAGCTCTGATTCCAACTTTTGAATCTGAGCTCGAAGACTTTGAATCTCTTGATTATGTAACTCCTCCTGATGAAGGAGGGCCGTTTTTTGTTGATCACTTGATTGGTACAAAGTCGCAAAGTAAAAGGTCCCCCCTGTCATCAGAAGAAACAGCGGCATGATAAAAACCCATGCCCCTCGGCCTCCATAATTACGGGGAGATGTCATGAACTCTATTTCAAAAGCAATTGAGAGAGATCGCCAAGCTTAAAATGATTTCCGATCGTGATCATCGGAGAAAAAATCCCCCCCCAAGGCAGCGGAGGATTTGATCTCTTTTTTCTCACCGATTTTCAATGGAGGAACTGTTTTTCGATGAGGAACCTCATGGGAAGCGATCGCCACTCGAGGCCTCGCCCGTTCAGGGGAGTTCGTGATCATGATTTGTGAAGCGGGAGAGAAACTATTCTTAAAGCCGACAATTCCGTGAAGCTCTTCAACTTGTTCAAGCATTGCCTGAGATTGACTTTTAAGCTCCTCAGAGGAGGAGGCGGTCTCTTCCGCACTGGAAGCGATTCCTTGTGTGACTTGATCGATTTGTCGAATCGCCGTATTGAGTTGATCGATTCCACGACTTTGTTCATTGGAAGCCGTTGAGATTGAGGTAATGAGTTGATCGATCTCTTTTGTTTTACCCTCGATCTGAGACAGGCTTTTCGCCAAAAGTTCGGTCAGCTCTCCCCCTTGTAAACTTTTTTGGATGGAGGCTTCGATTTTGCTTGCCGTGTCATCAGCCGCATTCGAGGAGCGTAATGCTAAATTTCGGACCTCATCAGCAACGACCGCAAAGCCGAGTCCATGTTCCCCAGCTCGTGCCGCTTCAACGGAGGCATTGAGAGCGAGGATATTCGTTTGAAAAGCGATTTCATTAATCGTTTTAATGATTTTGGAGATTAAGGCTCCTGCCTCTTGAATCTCTTTCATCGCCGAACGAAGCTCCTCCATCTGCTTCACCCCCTCATCCGTTAAATGATGCGCCTCACTGGTCAATTGTTGGGCATGTTGAGCACTCACTGCATTTTGCTTGATCATGCTCGACATCTCTTCCATCGAAGCGCTCGTCTGTTCTAAGGTCGCCGCCTGTTCACTGGAGGAATTGGCGAGTGAATGACTCGCAGTAGAGACTTGTACCGCAGCCGCAGCCGTTTGTTGTGAACCGGCTTCAATTTCCGAGGAGGAGTTACAGATTCGTTGCACCACAAAACGAAGCGTGAGCCCTGCCAAGAGTGACCCGATCACTCCAACAACGGTCATGATGATACTTAATGAATAGATTCGATTCGTCGATTTTTCAGCCTCAGCGGTAATACGGGTTCGCTCTTCCGTTGAATACTGCTCGATTTCTTCGGAAATCGCATCCAGAGAGGCTTGATAACGATTAAATTTTGGCAAGGAATCTCGCTCGTTGAAATCACGGGCCTCTTGATTTTTCCCTTCTAAACAGAGCTTCATCACTTGATTTGAGGCCTCGATATATTCAATACGAGCCGTAGCCAATTCACCATACTCCTGTCGGAGTTTTTCAACTTTCCATAAATCTGTAGCGCCTTGAATCGCCGTGATCAGGGGTTTGATCTCCGTACGAACTGCGGCTATTTTTTCCTGCCATTGTGAAACCTGTTGCGGGTCGTTTTCTAAAAGGGCGCGCAAGACATAGCGTTGCGTGTCGGAGCTTTTTTCAACGACCTTTTGAATATTGATCAGCAACCCTGTCTGATTTTCAATCAGTTGCGTAAACTCTTTTGAATTTTTTTTCGCCTCGGAGTGGCTTTCCCATCCTAAATATGCGGTGCTGAGGACCATCGTGATAAAAATAAATTGAATTAAATTCCGCATCTGCAACATATTCAATCTCATGAAGTTAATCTAACCGTATCCGCTATTTATGCGAGCAGATTTATGAATTTTGAAATACAGTGTATCTGTGTGCCTGCCTCGATTTTTAACCTGAATTGATTTCTTTCATTTTTGAGTTCTTTGCGTTCTCTGTGGCTAAATTCACTGCATATTTTATCATTACTTAAGTTGAGGCCCATCCGCCATGCGGGACGGTCTTCGCTCTCGCCAAGAGAGATTTTGGCTAAAATTTAAATTGCCTGAATCGAAATCAAGGATAAAATATGGAAGATGGCCTTCTGTCGTTATGACTATGGCGAAAAAGGGACAGCTCCTGTTCTCTCCTCCGTCTGTCCTCTCACCCAATGTTCTTTTCATCGCCCGCACGAATGGCTTCTCTTTAAGTTCGATTCCGAATTATGAATCGAAAAGCAGAGAGACTCCAGGTTCACTCCCTCTACGGGGGGCGTTGTGCCTATTGTGGAACACCGATTGAGATTCAGGAGATGCAGGTGGATCACTATCTGCCTTTGCGTCGCCGTAAAAAAAATGGTCTCGAACGGGATTCGATCGACAACAAAAAACCGGCCTGTCGTTCCTGTAATCATTATAAACGCGGGCTGCTTCCGGAAAATTTTCGGAAGGTTTTAAAAAAACTCCATCTCCGAATTGCTGAACTTTATCATATCCGAGTCGCACGCTCTTACGACATGATCTCGATCAAGCCTTTTGATGGGCAATTTTACTTTGAGAAAATATCGTCGATTTCAGCAGAGGAAATCCCCGCTTTAACGGTGCAAACAAAGGTTGATCCTTGACCAAGCTCACTTTGAACTCTGACTGATCCTCCCATCAGTTCCGAAAGACGTTTAATGATCACCAGTCCGAGTCCCGTCCCTCCGAAACGTCGTGTCGTTGAGGAGTCAGCCTGCATAAAGGGATTAAAGAGCAAGGGGATCACCGTAGAATTAATTCCGATCCCGGTATCTTGAACGACGATTTCCAAGGTGATTTCCCCAACAGAAGGGATCGCCTCATCGAGAACTCGAACGCAAATGGTAATTTTCCCTTTCTCCGTAAACTTGATCGCATTGCTGATCAGATTTTGAAAAATCTGTTTCAATCGGGTCGGATCGGTCCATAGGGCACTCGGAATTCTTGGGTCAAGCGATAGCTCCAAGGTTAACCCCTTCTCTTCCGCTTTCGGTCTAAATAAAGTACAGAGGTCTTCGAGGAGGAAACCGATCTGAGCGGGATGCTTTTCAAGAACGATTTTTCCCGCCTCTATTTTAGAGAGATCAAGAATATCATTGAGTAAACTCATTAAGGTCTGACCACTGCTTTCAATGATTCCGACAAATTCCTGTTGGTCCTCAGAAAGCTCGGTTCCCTTTAAAAGTCGGGCGAAACCGATCACGCCATTCATCGGCGTCCGAATCTCATGGCTCATCATCGCCAAAAATTCACTTTTACAACGATCGGCTGCCTCGGCCGCCTCTTTTCCTTTGATCAATTGATGCTCCGCCTCTTTAATTTTCGATTGATCCCAATTAACTCCCAACATTCGGATCGGATTCCCCTCCTGATCGAGTTGGACGTGAGCAAAGGCTTTGATATGAAGAATCATTCCATCGGGACGCACGATTCGGAAGGCCGAATCAAAGTTCTGCTTCATTCTCAACGCCCTTTGAATATCCTCCTCAGCGTAGACTCGATCCTCTGGATGTAACGCACGAGTCCAGGTTTCATAGTTATGGGCATCTGAAGGAGCGACTCCGTAAAGTTCGTACATTCCTTCATCCCAAATTAAATGATTGTTGGGAATATCATAATCCCAAATGCCAATATGCGCACTTTTCGTTGCGAGAAGAAGCCGGTCGGAGGTCTTCTGGAGGAGCGCTAAACTTTCTTTGAGTTCTCGATTCGACCTCTCCCGTGCTTGTTGAATGGCTGCCAAAAAGAGACCGCTGACAGAAATCACAAACAGATAGCCTTGAAGTAAAAAGAGTCCCTGCAGATCTTGACTACTTTTAAAGAGCCCATGGCTCTTGATCGTGGCATAAATCCCCAATCCCCCAAAGAGGATCATGCATAAGGTAATCCCATGTTGATAAAATCGGGTTCCAACCCAAAAAAGAACCGGAAAGATCAAAAAAGTTTTCGGGGCTGGATTGAGGGATCTAATACCGAATACATTAAAAATAAGTTCTGCGAGAATAAAAATAACCACAAAAACGAGCCCCAATTCGGCCCACTGAGGTGCTCTCCAATTCGGAAAACGCCTCCAGCATAAGCAAAAAGGGGTGATCAAAAGAACTCCCATGGCATCCCCAAGCCACCAAGTGAAGAGCTTTGTTCCGATTTCATCCGCAGGAATCACATTGAAGAGGGCTAAAGAGGAAACCCCAATGATGGCCGCCGTCAACGTCGCCCCCATTACGCTGACCAAAAGAAAATAGAAGAGATCCTTGCGACGATCTAAATCTAGAGAGAGCTGAAACCATCGAAAGGCGGAATAGGCGATCCAAACAGAAAGGGTGCTTCCGATCGTCGTTATCAAGCCAACGGCATACGGAAGCGTTTCACGATGGAATAGGGGAAGAGCCCCACTCGTTACAAACGTTCCTAAGACAACGGACGGAAAAAAACGCCCTCCAAAAAGAAGCAAGATCGCAAGCGCAATCCCTGCAGGGGGCCATATCGGTGAGACATTGGAATTCACAAAGGGCATCATGAGCCCGATCTCTCCACTGAAAAAAATCAATGTAACGAAGAAAATCTGCAGGGTGATTTCTTTAAGGAGCCCTCCCTTTTGAGGATTGAGTTCAGGGAGAGTTTTCATATCTCATCGGGCATAGAGGCGAAGAAACGTGGCTCGGGGCGGAATCGAACCGCCGACACAAGGATTTTCAGTCCTCTGCTCTACCGACTGAGCTACCGAGCCATTCCTTGAAAGGAGTTGTTATCCTGTGTCAATTCCTCTGAAAGTTCAATCCTAATTTCAAAATAAATACAGGGTCTCTAAGGAAGACCAGGAAAATTAACCGCCACGGCCACCATTTCTCGCCAAGTTTTAAAGTCATTTTTAAACCGCTGATCTTCACTTATCCTCGCCAATCGAGGAAGGCCGAATCGCTAAGCCCGATAGCTGAAATCTTTTTAAACCCATTTATTGCATTGGGAATGCAAAAATGTTTCGGTGGGAACCGAAATCTCGACGTCGCTCGAGGTTAATTCCATCGAAATTTCCGTCACCCTTTTGGTTAGCTATTTGATGAGGTAAAACGATTCCCAATGACGAATCTGG